>JAGVKR010000587.1 GCA_020050375.1 Planctomycetales bacterium | reverse complement strand
GATCTGGCTGGTTCTGGTTTTTGATGTTGCTGGTGATGGCAGCTTCGTGGACCGCATTCGACGGATCGCGGTCGATGATCCAGGCGCAGGAGGAGCCCGATGAGGGCGCCGAAGATGCCGAGCCGGCGGCCAAAGATCCCACCAAGCCCGCCGCGCCTGCGGACAGCGACGCCACTCCGGCGGCGGAAAAGAACATGCTGTTCTGGCTCATTGAAACATCGGGCTGGATCGGCGCCGTGCTCCTCGTGCTCTCGCTGTACTTCGTGGCGACGGTGACGCGGATGTTCGTCGAGCTGCGACCGGAGGTGGCGGCCCCGCCGGCGCTGCTGCAGGAATGCGAGGCGTTGCTCAAGAACAAAGACTATCTCGGCGTCTACAAACGGGTGAAGGCGGATCAATCGTTCTTCGCGACTGTCCTCACCGCCGGAATGGCCGAGTTGCCGCAGGGCCTGGCCGAATCGCGGGAAACGATGGACCGCGTGGGGGACGCGCTGGTCGTCGAAATGGAGCGAAAGATCAGCATGCTGGCCGTGCTCGGTTCGCTCGGCCCGATGATCGGTCTGCTCGGCACGCTGAAGGGGATGATCGCCAGCTTCAGCGTGATCGCCCTTTCCGACACGCAACTGAAGGCCAGCCAGGTGGCCGGGGGAATCTCCGAGGCGCTCGTGCTCACCTTCGAGGGAGTTGGTTTGTCGGTCCCGGCGATCTATTTCTTCGCCGTGTTCCGCAACCGAGTCTCTTCGATCAGCACGTCGACGATGCTCATCGCCGACGAATTCGTGCGCCGTCTCAATGCGCTCGTCCGTGGAAAGTCGGCGGCCACACCAACTTCGCAAACCAACACCTGACGGAGCGTGCCCGGCGCGACCGCCCGCAGGGTCGGTTGCACCGCATTCGATCGGATGATGCGTCGCAACTGGAGACTCGTTCATGTCTGCTTCGATGTCGCATGACTCCAGTGCCGAGCCGAACCTGACCCCCATGCTCGACATGGTGTTTCAGCTCGTCACGTTCTTCATGCTGGTGATCAATTTCAAAGGGGCGGCGCTCGATCTGTCGCTCAAATTGCCGGTGCTCGGCTCGGCCCGACCGCTGGACACCGAGGGCCACGACGAATTGTTCGTGCTCAACGTCGATGCGCAGGGAAAATTGAAGGTCTACGGAATCGAGAAGGATCTCAAGAGCTACATCGCGTCGGAAGCGCGGGTGACCGCCGCGAAGTTATCCACGAGCAACTCCAAATTCAAAGCGGGGGACGAGCTGCCGACGATGGTGGTCCTGCGAGCCGACAAGGGGATTCCCTTCAAGCTGCTCAACGAGATCATCAAGACGTGTCAGGAGCACGGGTTTCGCCGTTTCTCGCTCAAAGCGATGACGAAAGCGGAGGGCTCCTGACATGCGTTTCCGCCGCCGTCACCGAAAATCAAAAGAAGAGGTGGAGCTGAATCTGGCGGCCATGCTCGACATGGCCTTTCAGTTGCTGACGTTTTTCATTCTCACGTTTCGCCCCGCACCGATCGAAGGGCAATTGTCGCTGAATCTGCCCCCCCCGGTGCCGATCACCAACGTCGCCGCCGAGCAGCCGGCCGACTCCGGCGACGCCGGCATGGCCTCGACGAACTCACTGGTCATCGCGATCCGGGCCGATCACGACGGCAACGTCGCGGGGGTCAGCGTCGGCCCCGGCCGGGCCTTTGTCGGACCGGCGAACGCCTACAATCTGCACGAGCTCGATCGACAATTGCGAGTCCTGTTCGGAATCCAGCACACGCCCTACGACCAGGTGCTGATTCGCGTCGCTCCGGCGCTGCGCTACGAAGACCTGATGAAAATCATCGACGTCTGCACGCGGCAAAAACTGCCGGACGGGACGCGATTGCAGAAGATCAGCTTTACCGAATTGCTCGAGCCCGGCGCAACGAATTGACGGGCGTGCTCGTAACGTTCCGACCCACGGTCGGATTCCGAAGGGTATTGAGACATGCCCAGACGCTGGCAAAGACCTTCCGGTGGAGTCATATCCGGCAAGCCCCGGTCGCAGCTTATCAGCATGATCACGCTCCTGATCGTTCTGGGACTGATTTATGCCCGGGCGCGAGATCCCCAGACGTGGCGCTGGCTGGCTCATGATGCCCAAGCCGGCGCCGACGAGCGCGAGCTGATTCCGGCGGAAAAGCCTGAGGCGGATCAGAAGGAGCCGTCAAAGCCGAAGGAGACGATCGTCGCCGGCCCGACCGATCTGGATCCCGAGGAAGCCGACGCAGCCAAGAAACTGTTTGCCGCGGTTTCCGATAAGGCCAGGCTCGATGTTGCCGAAATGCCAGCCTACTGGCGGCTGCTGAAATGGGCGCGGGCTCAATCGTTCGACGAGCTCGCAAAAAGGGCGCAGCGCAACGTGCTCTACACTCAACTCTGGGAGCAACCGGATCGGTATCGTGGCCAGCCCCTGCGATTGCGATTGCACATCAAGCGTGTCGTGCAATGGGAAAAGGTGGCGAGCAATCCTGCCGGCGTCGACCACGTCTACGAGGTGTGGGGCTGGACAGAAGATTCAAAATCGTATCCGTACTGCGCAGTTGTCAGCGAACTTCCGCCGGGCATGCAGGTCGGCGACGATATCGCGGCCGAGGGAGTCTTCGTGGGATATTTCCTCAAATTCATGACGTACGAGGCGTTCGAAAAGACGCGCGTGGCCCCTTTGCTGCTCGGCCGTCTTCGTTCGCTCGATCGGCCGGCATCGCGAACGGGCAGTTCGGGCAATGACCTTTGGTACTGGCTGGCAGGCGGGGCGCTCCTTATTTTGGTGAGCGTGAGACTCTGGATGGGATTGTCGCGCCGCAAACGTCAATTGCCGACCGATCGACCCGGAGCGGGCGACGCAACATTCGAAGACTGGCTGACACAACCCCCGACGACCGAGCCGCCATCTGGCGGCGCGACGACGCCGGGCGGAACAACCGCTTGAATTCGACGGCGATCGGTGGCTCGTAGCGGTCATTCATTTTTTATGGAGAGGACAAGGATGTCCGATTCGATCGTTGAAGACTCGCCTGGCGCTCGATCGCCCTGGAAAGCGGGAACGCCATCGGCACGAATCTGGCTGGTCTCGTGCCTCGTGCACCTCGGCTTGCTGTGGGCTCTGTCCACGATGCCGACGGCGCGCGGCGTGGGGGGAAGTTCCGACGCCGGGGGGCTGACGATCGAAGGCCGTTTTCTCGGCACGTCGGTTGGAGAATGGGGAGACGGCGGCCCGGATGCGGATGGCCCGGATGCAGCGCCGAGTGGGGCCGAGTTTCGACTGGTGAGTGCCACCCCCGCAAACTCTGAGCCATTCGAAGGAGTTGAGGAGGAATCGTCACCCGAGGAATCGGTCGATTCCGCCGAAGACTCCGAAGCCACGCAACCGAATCGCCGCTCGATATCACCCACTCAGGATTCGACCGTGATCGATCCCGATGTGCGAGCAGCTCGCCGCGGGGAACGAACACGGCCGAGCCGAGAAGCAGAAATCGGGATCGATCGCTCCGGCCGGTCTCCGGGCCGCGGCCATGCCGCCGGAGGGGGCGCAGGATCCGGCAAAGGAGGAGGCACGACCTTCTTCGACGTTGCCGGGCGCGGAACGAAGTTCGTCTACGTCATCGATCGCTCTGACAGCATGCAGCACAAGCGCCGCCTGAACGCGGCGCGATCCGAATTGCTCGCAAGCCTGGCGGAACTGGCGGAAACCAATTTTGTTCAGGTGATCTTCTACAACGACGACGTCGTCTCGTTGTCCTCGAGCGAAAGACCGACCCTGTTGCGAAACACGACCGTACAACAGCGGAAGATCGCCCAGTTCGCGGCCGGGATTCAGCCTGACGGGGGAACCGACCATTTGCGCGCGCTGCAAATCGCTCTGCAACTGGCCCCCGACGCGATTTTCCTGCTGACCGACGCCGATGAGCCGAAGCTCCATGCGGCCGATCTCGATCGACTCTCGCGCGCCAATCGGCGTCGCGTGCCGATTCACGCCATCGAACTGGGGATCGGCCCGCTGCTGGAAAGCGACAACTTTCTGATGCGGCTCGCTCGCCAGAACCAGGGAACGTATCGCTACTGGAACGTCGAAGACCTGTCGCGCCCTTGAAGTTGCGCTGTTTGTGGCGGGACGACATTTCCGGAATCACGACCCCTGCCGGCTTGCCCGGCAGGTGAAGGAGATTGAAAGGCTAATCCAACTCACAATGAATCTGATTCACCGGCCGGACAAGCCGGCCGGGGTCTTCTGTTGTTCATCGAGCGCAACTTCAGAACCGGCGCTTCGGGCTTGTATCCCTGGCCTGACCAACTCGTTTCCGAAAAATCAGGCAGCTCCGTCGTCGAACAGAGCCTTGACGAACCCATCCGGGTCGAACAGCTCCAGATCGTCGATCTGCTCGCCGACGCCGACGTACTTGACGGGAAGGTTCATGTCCTGCCGGATCGCCAGCACGATCCCTCCCTTGGCCGTCCCATCGAGCTTCGCCAAGACCAGGCCCGAGCACGAGACGGCCTGCGAGAAATGCTGCGCCTGGCTGATTCCGTTCTGGCCCGTGGTGGCATCGAGGACGAGCAGGACCTCGT
>JAGVKR010000105.1 GCA_020050375.1 Planctomycetales bacterium | reverse complement strand
GCCCCGGCGCCGGCCGTCGACAAAGCGTGTTCGGCGGCGGCGATCACTCGCGGATCGCGCGCGAGATCGAGGTAGTCGTTGGCAGAAAAATTGCGGAGCTTGCAGCCGGAAACGACGCACCACCCTCCGGCCAGAGGCGTCACGACGCGGCGGCGGCGTAACAATCCCTGTCCGGAGAGGTGTTCCAACTCCTGCGGAATCCAGCTTTGGCGGTCGTCCATCAACGGTGCAGCCAACGTCTTACGGTGAAGACTCTCCCGGAAAGAACCCAGCGACCTCGTGATCGCGATAAAGACAGGGGGGCGCGGCGGCTTTCAGCAGTCCGGCCGGTACGGTCGGGCGAACCCGTCCGTATGGGGACCAGGTGACGATCAGATGCTGTTCGCGCGAACCGCCCGGCGGTTCGGCCGACAACTCGGCCGCGAGCGATTCCCACGAATCGACGCGCGTCATCACCACGCTCGGCCACAAACTGCGGAGGAGATAGATCAATTGTGCCGGGGGCTGGGGGGCAACCAGCGCCGGTTGAACGGGGACAACCAGCGTCCACCTCGTCACACTGGCCACCCGTGCCAGACCGGCGCGCAGATCTTCGAGCTCACGATCGCCCGAATTCGACCGACGAACGGCCACTCCGCCCCAGATGCAGTTGGCCGCAATGGCGCCGAGCACGATACCGACCAGAATCCCCCGCCGACGCGTCTCGATCGAAAGTGATGGCCACAACAATGAGGTCGCAACGGCAGCCGCAATGACGGCGACGGACGACACGAGCACCCACAGGTCGGAGCGATCGACCGCGAGCTCGTACAGGGCCCGCGGTTCGTTTCCGCGGCTCACAATCCAGGCGACGTTGAGGCACGTGACCAGCGCGATGGCGACGACGCCGGCGAAGGGAATGCGGCGATCGATCACCGCCAGCAATCCGACTGCGGCCGACATCGAGAGCGGAACGATGAGCATGATCGTCCAGAACTCGGTGACGGGAGCCGCAGCGCTCCCCCCGGCCGCGCGAACGATCCACAGGCCGGTGGCGACAACGATCCAAACGATCAAAAGCCCCCGATGTCGCCGGCCGGGATCTTCCGTTCGCCGCAGGAGCTCTCCCAGAATCACGCCGGCGCCGACGAGCGAGAGAATCGAGAGCGGCAGGACGAGATAGTTCCCTTGCAGGATGAGCTGTTTGAAACCGACGCCAGTCGGTGGCGGAACGAGACCCGTCGAAGGCATGAGGCGGAATCCCAGCCAGGACTGCCAGAAATCGGCTCCGTACCTCGACCCCATCAGCAGCGCGCGCCATCCCCCCACGGCGAAGCCGGTCAGCGAGAGAATGAGCACAGACCGCACGGCCATGCTCCGACCGAGCTGGCTGCGGTCGAACCCCGGTTCCGTCGGAATCCGTCGCCAGCCATCGATTTTCCACCAGGTGGCATAGGTCATGAGAATCAGCACCACGGCAATGGCAACCGGCCCTCCGGCCAGCAGGCACAAGCCGAGCGCGATGCCCCCCAGGAGCAACTGAATCGACGCCAGCGACGACGATTTCTGCCAATGCGCGACAGCTCCTGCCAGAGCGAGCACGGCAAACAGCGCCGCCGCCGACTGCGGAACAGGTTCCTGCGCCAGTTTCAAAACGTGGGGATTGAACGCCAAAAGCAACGCCGCCAGCAACCCCAGCCGATCCCCGCCGAGCCGACGGCCAAAGACGTACGCCGACATGATCAGACCGGCCGTGCACAAGTAGGCGGAGGCCAGGTATCCGGCAACGTGCCCGACGCCGAACACATTCAGGGCCAGCGCCGTGAACCAGTTCATCAGGAGTGGCTGATACACTAAGGAAGAGGGAGGTCCGTTCACCGCCGGATCGATGAATTCCGCGAGATTCTTTGCGGCCAGACAATTGAGGCTCATCAGGCCCTGCCGCGCGCCGGCCTCGGTCACCGTGCGGTGCGCGAGAGCGTAGAGCGTCGGAAGAAAGGCCAGCACGATCACCAGGGGCGCCATGGCCTCGGCCTGCCGCAGCGCCGGGAACAGCGGCTTGGGCGGCTCGGTTGCCAATTCGCGCAACAGCCGGTCGTTGAGAGGGGAAGAGGCCGATGGCGACATGCGTTCGATCCCAGGCGGAATGACGAATTCGGGCTGCGTCAGGAAATGGAATTCGTCATCCGTTCATCGCGTGCCTTGTGCCGTTTCAGCTTGCGCCGCGTTGATTGCGCCGATGAAGAATGATGTCGTCGAGAATCTTCCCCAGCGGCAGCTTTGGTTTCCGTCCCAGCGTTTGTTCGAGACGGGTCAAATCGGGAACGCGGCGACGGACATCTTCGAAATCAGCGCCGTAAACTTCCGTGTAGGGGACGAATTTCAAGCCGATTTTCGGATCGACGCGGCGGATCACCTCTTCGGCCAATTGCCGGACCGAAACCGGTTGATCGCTGCCAATGTTGAACACCCGCCCGACGGCGGCTGGGGTTTCCATCAGCAAAGCGACAGTCTCGACGACTTCACGCACGTGCGCGAAGCAGCGAATCTGCCCTCCGTCGTCGTAGACGACCACCGGACCACCGGCCAGAGCCTGGTCGACAAACCGGGGAATCACCATCCCGTAATGGCCGACCTGTCGCGGGCCGACAACATTGAAGAATCGTCCAATCACGACTTCGAGACCGAATTTGCGGTGGTAGGCCAGCGCCAGAAACTCGTCAATGGCCTTCGAACAACCGTAGGCCCAGCGCGGGTGCGATGTCGCTCCCAAATGCAGGTCGTCTTCTTCGGTCCAGCGCTCTTTCGGGTTCTTGCCGAAGACTTCGCTGGTCGAAGCCAGGTAGAAGCGCTTCTTCCCCTGCACGGCCAGCCGCAGGAGCGTTTCAGTCGGATAGATGTTCGTTTCAATCGTGCGCACGGGATCGTCGGCGACGAGCTTGACGCCGACAGCCGCCGCGAGATGGTAGATCACCTCGGCTTCGCGGGCCACGTCGGCCAGGAGCAGCGGATCGGTGATCGATCCGGTGTGCAGGTGCAAGCGCGGGTGGCCGACGACGCCGCTCAGGTTCTCGCTCCGTCCGGTCGACAGATCGTCGAGCACGCTCACCTCGTGCCCCTGAGCCAGCAGCTGCTCCACCAGGTGGCTCCCGATGAACCCGGCTCCCCCCGTCACCAGACAATGCGACATGAATTCAACCCTGATCGTGGACGATTCAAAAACGGATGATGCGTGTGATCGCCTGGGCGGTTTAGTTGACGGCGGCGAATCGGTCAACGGCTGTCCTGCTGACGATCCGCAAGACGGAGACGTCTCGCTATGATAACGATCGTCCACGGAGGCCGCGATTGGTGGGATGCAACAATTCGCGCGTCGCGGAGATTCCACCGGACCTAACATTCCGGTTTCACGTTGGTTTTACGAAACTTTTCAGGGACGAGCCGAGGTAGGCATAGATGAACCGCATCGACAAGTCTCGATTTCTCAGAGGGACAATGTCCATATCAAAGGGTATCAATTCGTTCAGCAATCACGGCCCGTCTTCACAACGCGGCTTTTGCAGAATCCTGGACGCAGCGAAGGGCCTGATCGGGATCCGCCGGGCAGCGATCGCCCTCGTCATTTCAATCGGGAGTTTCAGCACGTCGCTGTTCGCCGCCCCGGCAGATGAAACCGATCGCACGCTGCCCGCCGGGCTGACCATGGTCGACCTCACCGGCACAGCCTGCCGAGTGGGAAGCCGTGCCGAACGAAAAGCGCTGGTGATGGTTCTGCTCTCGACCGAATGCCCAATCGCAAACGGGTACGTGCCGGAGCTGAATCGGATCTACGCCGATGCGAAGAGCCGCGATGAAGGGATTGATTTTTTCGGGTTCATCTCAGATCGCACCGTCACCCGAGCCGCAGCCGCCAAACATGCCGAGGAATACAAGATCGGCTTTCCGGTGTTGTTTGACGGTTCCGGCGACCTGGCCGCCGTCCTCAAGCCGACGCATACGCCGGAAGCATTCGTGATCGACAGCGCCGGAAAAGTGGCCTATCGCGGCCGCATTGATGACACCTACGCCGGGCTGGGAAAGCGTCGATCGACCGTCAATCATCACGACCTGGAAGATGCGATCGCCGCCGTCGTGGAAGGCCGCGCGGTCGCGACACCCCGCACCGAGCCGGTCGGATGCCTTTTCGAGCCGCAGCCCGGCAAGGGCGACAAACATTCTGTGACGTACTCACGCGACGTCGCTCCGCTGCTGCAAGCCAATTGCATGAATTGTCACCGGGAAGGGGAAGTCGCTCCCTTCTCGCTCAAGAGTTATCAGGATGCAGCGAAGCGCGCCCGTCAGATCGCCGACGTGGCCCAGTCGCGGTATATGCCCCCCTGGAAACCCGAGCCCGGTTTCGGCCACCTGGCCGGCGAGCGGCGTCTGACCGACAAGCAACTGGCGATGCTCGCTCTATGGGCCGACGCGGAAGCGCCGGAGGGCGATCCTGCTGACCTCCCCGCTGCGCCAAAATTCGCTGAAGGCTGGCTCCTGGGTGAGCCCGACGTGGTGCTCAAAGTCGCCGAGCCCTACGACCTGCCGGCCGACGGACGCGACGTCTTTCGCAACTTCGTGATTCCGCTGTCGGTCGATTCCGACAAACTGGTGGCCGCGGTTGAATTTCGGCCGGGGAATCGGCGGATCGTGCACCACGCCCTGTTTTTTCTCGATTCGAG
>JAGVKR010000399.1 GCA_020050375.1 Planctomycetales bacterium | reverse complement strand
GGAACGATTTCAGGGGAGCGCACGCCCCGACCTGCAACCTGAATTCGACCGCTTCTGTCACGAGCGCGCGGCGTGGCTTGACGACTTTGCGCTGTTCATGGCGCTCAAAGGCCGCTTTGGCGATCTCCCCTATCCACAATGGCCGGCGCCGCTTGCGCGCCGTGAGCCGGCCGCGCTGGCCAGGGCGCGCAGCGAATTGGCCGAAGAGGCCGATCGAGTCCGTTTCAACCAGTTTCTCGCAGCGCGGCAATGGGGGCGGATGCGCGACCATGCGCAAAGCCGCGGCGTGCGCTTGATGGGCGACCTGCCGATCTTCGTGTCGCTCGACTCGTGCGACGCCTGGGCGCATCGCGAATTGTTTCTGCTCGACGACGAGTGCCGGCCGCAGGTGCTTTCGGGTGTTCCTCCCGATTACTTCAGCCCGCACGGCCAACTCTGGGGGAACCCGCTCTACAACTGGGAGGCCCTGCGAGAAACCGGCTATTGCTGGTGGCTCGATCGACTCCAGTCGCAACTCGAATGGCTCGACCTCGTTCGGCTCGATCACTTTCGCGCGTTCGAGGCGGCCTGGCACGTCCCTGCTACGGCGACCACGGCCAAAGAAGGGGAATGGCGGCCGGGGCCGGGGGCGTCGTTCTTCTCCGCTCTCGAGCGGCATCTGGGCGGCCTCCCGTTCGTTGCCGAAGATCTGGGGATGATCACCGATCCAGTGCGAGCCCTCCGCGATCAATACCATCTCCCCGGAATGCGCGTCCTGCAGTTTGCATTCGACGGCGATCCCACAAATCCCTTTTTACCCGAGAATTACGTCCCCAACGCCGTGGTCTACACGGGGACGCACGACAACGACACGACGCGCGGCTGGTACGAAGCGCTCGACCCGCCGGTTCGACGGAAAGTCGATGACTACCTGGCATCACATGGGGCGCCGGAATCCGAAATCGCGTGGACTTTCATCCGCCTCGCGTGGCAGTCGCTTGCTGCACTGGCGATCGCTCCGCTGCAGGATTTGCACAATCTCGACACTTCAGCCCGATTCAACCGGCCCGGCGAGCCGGAGGGGAACTGGCGATGGCGCGCTACGGGCGAACTGCTTCCGCCAATCGTCAGCGATCGCTTGCTTTGTCTGACGGAAGACGCCGACCGCCGCCCGGCGGCTGAGGTGTCGTTTCTGCGTCCTTGAACAATCTTCAGGGGGTGAGGTCATGGGTCGGTATCTCAAATGGGCGCTCGGCGGAGCGTGCCTGGCGCTGATGGGAATGTGGTCTGCGGCCGATGCCGCGCCGCCGAATGTCGTGATGATCGTCAGCGACGATCAGGGTTGGACCGATTTCGGCTTCATGGACCACGACGTGATCCGCACGCCGAATCTCGATCGGCTGGCCGAGGAAAGCGCGCTCTTTCCAAACGGTTACGTTCCCACCTCGCTGTGCCGTGCCAGCCTGGCGACTCTGCTGACGGGCCTTTACGGGCATCAACACAAAATCTGCTGCAACGATCCGCCCGATGGGGTCGACCGCAAGTTGATGCACCCCTTCATCAAAGAAGCGCCGTCGCTTCCGCGGTTGCTGCAGAAGGCCGGCTATCGGAGTTTTCAGACCGGCAAGTTCTGGGAAGGTCACTACGAAAACGCCGGCTTCACGCAGGGAATGACGACCAAGGGACGCCACGGCGATTCCGGCCTCGTCATCGGACGGGAGACGATGAAGCCGATTTACGACTTCATTGTCGCCGAACCGGAAAAGCCGTTCTTCATCTGGTACGCCCCGATGATGCCACACGAGCCGCACACTCCGCCGAAGAGGCTCCTTGACTACTACGCCACCAAGGGAAGAAGCGTGAAACTCGCCAAATACTACGCGATGTGCGAGTGGTTCGACGAGACGTGCGGCGAATTGCTCAAATACCTCGACGATCACGCCCTGCGCGACAATACGCTTGTCGTGTTCGTGGTCGACAACGGATGGATTCAGGAGACGGGGAACGTCCGCACGACGCGCGGATCGTTCGCGCCCAAAAGCAAGCTCTCGCCTTACGACGGCGGCCTGCGAACCCCGGTGATGCTCCGTTGGCCGGAACACACGACGGCTGGTCGCTATGACGATCTGGTCTCGACGATTGACCTCGCGCCGACGATTTTGCACGCGGCCGGGCTGGCTCCCCCTCCCGAAATGCCCGGCCTCAATCTTCTCGACGTGGCGGCCGGTAAGGGGCCTCTGAAACGCGATGCGGTGTTTGGCGAAATCTTCATGCACACGGCGGTCAAAGTCGACCAACCCGTTCTCAACCTGACGCACCGCTGGATTCGCGCCGGAGACTGGAAGTTGATCATCTCCCGCGATCCCAAGCGACGCCCCGAATTGTACGATGTCGCTCACGATCCGCTCGAAGAGAACAATCTTGCGGCAATCGAGTCCGAACGGGTGCGCCAATTGACGAAACGTCTTGACGACTGGTGGCATGCCGAATGAGGCAGTACGGAAAGGCCGCTGCCGTGTCGTCGCTATTGTGAATATCGCCCGATAGGCTCCTCACAGGAACGACACTCATGGAAACCGCCAACGCCACGATCGATCCGGTGGTGCTCGATGCCGCGCGGACGCAAGCCAATCAATCCCTCGCCGAGCTGTCGCGTCAGCAGCCGCAGCTTGTGGTCTTTCTCCGCCACGCCGGCTGCACGTTCTGCCGGCAGGCGCTGGACGATATATCCAAGCATCGCCAGGCAATCACCGCCGGGGGAACGGGCATCGTCCTCGTCCACATGGAGCCGGACGCCGTCGCCGCCGAGCTGTTCGCCCGTTACGGCTTGGCGGATGTCCCGAGAATCAGTGACCCGGAGCGTCGCCTGTACCAGGCGGTCGGCCTTGAGCGCGGC
>JAGVKR010000374.1 GCA_020050375.1 Planctomycetales bacterium | reverse complement strand
CGTCCAGCGGCTGGGCGGTGAGAAGCCGTCGAGGGCGATCCGCGCGGCTTTGCGCCCGGCTTCGAGCAGCGTGTCGGCGGTCGTGAAGTCGAACCAGGCAATGTCCCCCACGTCGGGAACGATCACGAGGTCGGCTTCGCTCCGGTGGTGCTCGCGGAACATCGCCGATCCGATCTCGTTCGTGCGGATCAGGATGTCGAGGGCCGTTGCCGAGTCGGACAGCGGCCGGAGATTCGAAGCCACGTCAACAGCCACGAGCGCGCCGTCGTTGTAAGAGCGCGCGACGTCGATGGGCAGCGGATCGAACGCGCCGATGTCGCAGAGCAATTGGTTTTCGAAGGGAACCGGTGGAAAGATGCCCGGAATCGAAGCCGAGGCCCGCGCCGCCAGTCGCAGCGGACCTTTGTCGAAGATCACCGGCCGGCCGCTGTGCAGGTCGACCGTCACGATACTCAGTGGAATGCGGGCGTCGGCAATGTCGGCATCGGGAAGCAAGTGGTCAACAACCTCTTCGAGCAGCCGGCCCGAGAGGAACGATCGTCGTCGTGCCGCCCGATAGAGCAGCCGCCCCGACTGCCACTGCTCGCGAATCCGTCGATAGGCGCTGCGCAGTGAACCGGCCTGGCTGTCGATCGGCGCGAGTCCGGCCGCGCCGAAGAGCTGCTTCTGAATGAGCGCGAAGCGCGGCGACTGGAGATAGTCGCGCGTTCGCCTCTGCAAGCGGACGATATTGGGCTCGAACGCGAACAGCGCGCCGACCAGGCTGCCGATGCTCACGCCGACGATCCGCTCGGCGAAGAAACCCGCGCCGACGAGCTCTTCAATGGCTCCGAGATGCGCAAGTCCCCGTGCACCACCTCCCCCTAAGGCCAGCGTTCCGCCCCAACGGTCCATAACCGACTCCTCTCCTCCACAAGTCGAGATTTGCAGTGGATGTCCCCACGTCGGTTCAGAATTCTTCGACGTGAATCGGGGCTCGTCAAGGAGCAACTGGCCGAATTCAAGGTGGCTGGTCCGCGCGGCGGCGCTCGCGGGACAATCCTTGCTCGCTGTGGATGGAAGACGACTTTCAATGGTGCGTAAAGCAGCGGTGCAAGGCTTCGGTCATGTCCGATTGTGTCGCTTGCGACGATGTTGCCGACAATCGCTCGTTGCGCCCGTTGACCTTCGCGTTGTCGAGTCGAATAATTCTCCATTCCGCGCAACACTCTCAACTCCACAACCACCTCGCATTGGGAAGGCGAGCCATGTTCGCGCTCAACGAGCTTTGGCCGTTCCGGCGAACGCAGCGTCCGTGGCGCGATCATTACCCGGCGGACGTGCCGCTGTCGCTCGACTATCCCGCCGAGCCGCTCGGCTGGCTGCTCGAACAGGCTGCGGCCCGCTATCCGAAGCGGATCGCCTGTCACTATTACTCGCAGCAGATGACGTATGCCGAGTTGCTCTCGCGGGCACGGCGGCTGGCTTCGGTGCTCGTTCGCGAAGGCTTGCAGCCGGGCGATCGCGTCGGCGTTCTGTTGCCGAACCTTCCCGAGTATCTCGTGACGCTGTTCGGGACGTGGATGGCCGGCGGGGTGGTCGTGGCCCTCAGCCCGTTGATGGTGGCCGAGCAGGTGGGGGCGTTCGTTGCCACGACGGGCTGCCGGATTGTCGTCACGCTCGATGTCCTCTCGCCCCTGGTCTGTCACGGCGCCCATCCGCCCGAAGTTGTTTTGCTGGCGTCACTGAGCAGTCGCCTCACGCGACTCGAGCGGCTGGGCTATGCCTGGGTGCGGTTTCGCAAGATCGGCTTCCGTCACGCCTTTCTTGGAACAAAAGTCCGCGACTTCGACGAGGCGGTCAATCACGCCGAAGAAATCCCGTCGAAGGTCGCGGTCAAGATCGAAGAGCCGGCGTACATTCTGCCGACCGGCGGCACGACCGGAGCGCCTAAGGCGGTCGTTCTATCGCACCGGAACCTGATGGCGAACGCCTGGCAACTGTCGCGGTGGTCGCTGGGACAACCGGGCGCGGAGACGATTCTCGCCGTGCTGCCGTTCTTTCACAGCTACGGCCTCTCGACCTGCGTGATGAATGGAATCGCCCTGGGAGCGACGCTCGTGCTGCACCACCGGTTTCGTCCGGCGTCGGTCGTGCGCCTGATGGAGAAGCATCGCCCGACATTGTTTCCCGCCGTCCCCGCCATGCTCGCGGCGCTCAATTCCAAGATCCTTCGCAAGAAAAAGCACGATCTGAGCTCGCTGCGGGCCTGCCTTTCGGGGGGAGCCCCGTTGCCGCAGGCCGTCGCGCAGGAATTCAGCGATCACACCGGCTGCACGGTGGTGGAAGGCTACGGACTGTCGGAAGCGAGCCCGGTGACGCACGCCGGCCCGCTCGATGGCTCGGCGGTGCCGGGCACAATCGGCTTCCCACTCCCCGACACCGACGCGCGCATCGTCGATCAGGCGACGGGGACGGAAACGCTCCCCTTCGGCGAAGTCGGCGAGCTGGTCGTTCGCGGCCCGCAGGTGATGCTCGGTTACTGGAACAATCAGACTGAGACCCAGCGCGTCCTGCGCGACGGCTGGTTGTACACGGGCGACCTCGCCACGTGCGACGAGCACGGCGTTTTCAAAATCGTCGATCGCAAGAAGGACCTGATCATCACGTCTGGGTTCAATGTCTATCCCGCCGACGTCGAAGCCGTGCTGCGGACTTATCCGGGGGTCGAAGACGTGGCGGTCGTCGGCGCGCCCAACGACGACGTCGGCGAGCTCGTCAAGGCGATTCTCG
>JAGVKR010000439.1 GCA_020050375.1 Planctomycetales bacterium | reverse complement strand
CTCAGCAGCCTGTACGCCGAGCCCGACCACTACACGCAGCAGTTGCGCGCGCTGGAGCAGCACCGTCGGGACAATCCCGAAGCGCCCGAAGCAGCCTTTCTCGTCGCCTACCAGTACGCCACCTGCGGGCACCATGCGATCGCCATCCGGCACCTGCGCAACGTGATCCGGCTGCTGCCGGAGGACAACCTCGCGCCGCATCTCGTCACGCTGTTCGAAGCCGCCATCGAGAGCAACTCGTCGGACACAACCTCAGCGCCAAGTGCCAACAAAGCCGCGCGACGTCAACTGCTGCCGATCGAGGCGTCGACGCTGACGGGCACGTGGCGCGCCGCGCGACGCGGCAAAGTTCGCATCGAGCTGGCGTTCGAGGGGGAAAAGAAGTTCTCCTGGACTGTCGATGACGATGGCCACGTCGAGCGATTCGAGGGCGAATTCGTGAGCGGCGGAACCCGGCTGATTCTCGCCACGGAAGAGGGAAGGATGATCGGCGCCGTGACGCCGCGCTCGCTGGGGGGGGGCTTCAATTTCCGTCTGCTGGAAAACGCCCCGCTCGATCCCGGGCTCGATTTCGAGCGGTGACGAAAGTGTCACCTTTCATGCGGACTCGCATCCGCGGTTGAAACCGCTTCGCAGCAGCGTCAGTCTTCGGCGGCGCTGCCGTCATCGCACATTTTAACGATTTTCGGATCGAATCGCGCGACGATCTCGACGAGGTCGTCCTGGGCGCGCATCACGTCTTCGATCCGCTTGTAAGCGTAGGGAACTTCGTCCGCCCCGGCCGACAGAACCGTCACCCCCTTTTTGGCGAGGTCGTTCTTCACCGATTTCCAGGTGTAGGTGTTGCGGGCCTGCGTTCGAGACATGCGGCGGCCCGCGCCGTGTGACGCCGAGCTCAGACTCTCGGCCACCCCTTTGCCGCGAACGACGAACGCCGGGTCGGCCATCGATCCGGGAATCACCCCCAATACGCCCGCGCCGGCCGGCGTCGCCCCTTTGCGATGGACGATCAGCTCCTTCCCATCGTGAATTTCCTTCCAGGCAAAGTTGTGGTGGTTTTCGACGCCGGCGACAATCTCGGCGCCGAGCAGCCTCGAAACCATCCGGTGGATGACTTCGTGATTGGCTGCCGCATACTCTCCCATCAGGTTTATCGCCGCCCAGTATTCGGCGCCAGCGTCGGAATCGAGGTCGAGCCACGCCAGACGTCCGAGGTCTTCGTAGCGCTTCGGCAGCCGCGATTGCGCAATCGCCGAATAGACGTTGCAGACTGCGGCTCCCGCTCCTCGGCTGCCGCTATGGCTGAGTAATGCGACGTATTCTCCCGGTGCGAGCCCGAGATCGGGGGCTGGCTCGGAGATCGTCAGTGTGCCGAACTCGACGAAATGGTTGCCCGAGCCCGACGTGCCGAGCTGTTTCCAGGCGCGGTCGCGGTGCTCGCGCGTGATCCGCGTGATCGTCCAGTCTTCGTCCATCACGGCATGCTGCTGCGGCCGCTCGTGTACGCTGCCAACGCCAAATCGCGTCCCGTGTTCGAGGGCATTCTTGAACCGCTCGAACTGGGTTTGCATCGAGTCGACCGGCAGGTCGAACACCGACAACTTCATACGGCAGGCGATGTCGACGCCGACCGCGTAGGGAACGACGGCATTTTCACACGCCAGCACCCCGCCGATCGGCAGACCGTATCCGACATGCGCATCGGGCATCAGCGCGGCCTTACGGGCCACCGGAACCTGGCACGACTGCCGCATCTGAGCGTGCGCGGCCTGATCGATCTCGGTCCCCCACGTGCGGTACGCGACCGGCTCATGCGGGATGAAGCTCTTTTCTTCGACCAGCGCTAGCGCGAAGTTTCCGAAGTGCGGATCGGCCGTGTGCTGCTCGGGAGCTTCGAGAATCGTACGCAGGAGGCGTTTGGCTTCCGGGCCTTTGAAACTGCCAGTCTTCGCGGCCGACTGGATCCCCATGATAGCGCTCGTCAGGCACGCTTGGGGAACGCCGAGCTTGCGGAGTTGGGTGGTGTTCATTTCGTGCTCTTCTCCGAACATTCGCCGCGTCGTGACATTATCAACTCATTGTAACGAGTCGTTCTGCGCAAGGCAGAACCCCCGGCAGCCTGTGCGCTGCCGGGTGTCGTCAAATGAGATTGACCACCCGGTCCGCCAGGCCCTTCTCGCCAACGACGATGTTGAGCTTGCCGGCTGCGGCAATCTTCTCCAAAACTTCCAGCTCGCGGAGACGCATGAGGGTCGGGCTCTCGGCCAGCAGCCTGGCCGTATTGGCCTGGCTGCGAATCGCCGCCGTCTCCTCGCGCCGCGAAATCAGGTTGGCCTCGGCCGCCTTCCTGGCCTCGGTCACCTTATTCATCAGGTCCTTCATGTCACCCGGCAGAATCACATCGCGGATTCCGACCGAAGCGATTTCGAGACCCAGTTCGCCGGCCCGACGGCGAACGTTGTCTTCGACCTCCTTCGCGACCGCTTCCTTGTCAGTCAGAAAAGTATCCAGCTCGCGCGCTCCGATCACGCCCCGCAGCACAAGCTGCGTTTCGCGATAGAGCGCCTGCCGCACGTCGTCGGTCTGGCTGACCGCGCGGCGCGCGTCGGCAACTTTGTACGTCACAACAGCGTTGAGACGCAGCGTCACCTT
>JAGVKR010000213.1 GCA_020050375.1 Planctomycetales bacterium | reverse complement strand
CGTCGTAAAGCAGCGTCTTGCCGTTGGGCATTTCCACCAGAACCGCCAGTCCGTGCCCCACCGACAGAAACGTGCAGCGCAATTCATCCGCATGTCGCGGGAACAGCGCCACGCCGTAGCCGGCGACGATCCACATCAACATGGCTCGCCATCCCCATTGCCGGAGGCGAACTCCCGGCAAACCGCAGGCGATCGCGAGCAGACAGCCGTAATAACCTGTGAGCCAGCCATTGCCGGGACCTGGCAGATAGACGTGTCCCCAGTCGAGTCCAGCCGACTCTTCGACGAGCCACAACATCAGCCGCAGACCCGCCTCGAACAGGAACGCGAAGGGAATTCCGGCGGATTTCACGATCAGCCCCAGCATCAACAGGGCATAACCGCTCCACATGATGACGACGACCACCGGCGCCAACACAAGATTGACAACCAGGCCAATCGGCGAGAAGAGGTGGAACCGCGCGACGGTGAGCGGGAGCGTGAACAGCCAGATCGCGGCCAGCGAGCCCACGCCCATCAGCAAGGACCGGGTCGCCGTGGGCCACAACCACGCCAACCACGGCGGCGCAGAGCCTTCGGCGGGGTTCCACGTCAGTGTCCTTCGCCATCGCGCCGGAATCCACGACGGTGTCCAGATGAGTGCGGCCACCGCCAGGAACGAAAGCTGCGCCCCGACGTCGAAGAGGTGCATGGGGTTCGCGATAAGAACTCCCAGCGCCGCGATCGCCAGGCCGTTGACCAGCGGTGTCGTGCGAAACCACGGTCGGCCGGCCAGAACGGCGGTGAACATCAATACGGCCCGCAGCACGGGGGGCTGCGAATCGGCGAGCAGTGCGTAACCGAGAATCCCCAGCAGCACCATCGCCGCCGTCGTGAAACGTCCGCAGCGCGCGACACGGGCGATGAGCCAGAGCAAACCCGCGAGCACGCCGACGTTGGCTCCCGAGATTGCCAGGATGTGCATCGTGCCGCTTTCGGCGAACGCCTGCCGCAATTCGTCGGTGATTCCGGTGCGCGTTCCCAGCAGGAGGGCCGTCCCGACGGCCGCGGTCCGCTCGCTCAATTGTTCTGCGAGCAATCGTTCGGCCTGAAAGCGCAGACGGGCCTGCCAGCCCCGCCAGTTTTTGCCGGCGACCTGTGTCACGCGAACATCGTCGGGCTCGCCGCAGTAGACCCGAACGTTGATTCCCGAACCCCGCAACGCGGCACGATAGTCGAATTCACCCGGATTCTGTGGTCCGTGCACGCGGACAAATTGACCGACGACGTCAACGACGTCGCCCACGCCCGCTCCCTCCAGGTGCCCGGTCACATCGAGCCGCACCTGACCTGAGACGGGAATCACCTTCCTTTCGGCGACGAGCGCCGCACATTTCAGCGTGCAGAGCGTTCGATCGTATTGCGGAATGGCCGTTGGCAGCTCCTGCGGTCGACGCGGTACAATGGTCGGCTGATCGACGAGCTGCCCAACGATCCGCACCGGTTTCGACTGGTCGGTTGCGAAAGCGGTCACGTCATCGTCGCCTGCCGTGGACCAGCGAATATGATGCCAGCCCGCGCCCGCGAGCAGCGTCGCAGCGAGCAGGCAGACGGCCGAACCGGTGAGCGAACCGCGTCGCCAGCAGATCCACCAGCCGCAAAGAGCCACCGCGCTCGACAGCAGACAGACGGTCAGCGACGTTCCGAATGCCGAATCGGCGAGAATTCCGCAAGCGGCGGCAACAGCGATCGGCACCGCCGGCGATCGACGCCGCAGACGAACCGGCGCTTGCGCTTTTTCGGCCGGCGCGGCAATCGCGATCGCAATCCGCGGTGTAGACGACATCAAGGCCCCTTGAAGGACGTTCTCCAGAATACGGCGTTTTGGGGCGAATCCGCAACCGGATGCCGGGACTGACGGTGATCGAACGACAAGTATCGCGGATACGCCCGATGCCGCGGATGAATCGGATTGGAATCGAGACGGGGCTTGTTCAGGGTGCCACGGCCAGCGACTAACGGGAGTCGGCCGTGCGAACGGTGAGTTGGCTTTAGATACCCAGAAAGGGAAGGAATCACAGTCATTTGCAAGATACTTCAATCCGAAAAACGCCGTCCCGAAACGTTCGCACGGCCGACTTCCTTCGGGCGCTGGCCGTGGCACCCGAGGCCCACCCAGGCGTGTCGAATTGTCCTCGAGTCAAACCGTCGAGCGGCCGAACTGTGCGAGCAAGGCCTTTCCCGTGTGACTTTCGATGACGCGGGCAATTTGCTCGGGAGCGCCCGTCGCGACGATTTGTCCGCCGGCGGCGCCGCCCTCCGGTCCCAGATCGATGATGTGCCCGGCTGCGCGGATCACGTCGAGCTGATGCTCGATGACGATCACGGTTTGCCCCTGCCGAACCAGTCGCGCCAGGAGTTGCAACAGACGCTCGATGTCGGCCGCGTGCAGGCCGGTCGTCGGCTCGTCGAGCACATAGAGCGTTCGACCGGCAATCGGTTGGCTCAGCTCAGTCGCCAGTCGAATGCGCTGCGCCTCTCCGCCGGAGAGCGTCGTCGCTGATTGCCCCAGCGTCAGATACCCCAGGCCGACTTCGACGAACGTGGCGGAGATCCGTCGAACTTTGGCAAAGTTCTCAAAGAATTCGACCGCTTCGTCGATTCGCAGATTGAGGACGTCGGCCGGTGATTTGTTGCGGAACCGAACTTCAAGCGTTTGCCGGTTGAATCGTGCGCCGCGGCAGACCGGGCAGACGACGTTGATGTCGGGCAGAAAGTGCATCCCGATGCGGCGCGTTCCCAGCCCCCGGCACTCGGCACAACGGCCACCGGCAGAGTTGAAGCTGAACCGCCCGGCCCGGAACCCGCGCAGCCGGGCATCGCGAGTCCGCGCGAACACACGACGGATCTCATCCCAGGCGCCCGACGCGGTGGCCGGGTTCGAACGCGCATTCCGGCCGAGTGGAGACTGATCGATCTCGACCATGCGGTCGATCACCTCGATGCCAGTGAGGCGTGCGTCATTGGAAAACTGCGAGACTGTCAGCGCAGGCAGCGCAGCCCGAGCCGACTGCTGCAGATTCGATTTCGGACCGCTCAGCGGTCGGCCTGGGTTGCGGTCGTCGAGTGCTCGCCGGACGAGGGGAACAAGCGTTTCCATGACGAGCGAGCTTTTGCCCGATCCGCTGACTCCCGTCACGCACGTCAACACACCCAACGGAATCGTCGCCGTCACGTCGCGAAGATTGCGCGCGTGGGCTCCCGTGACCGTCAGCCATTCCGTCGAAGCTTGAGGACGCGGGGAAGCGGGAATGACGATCGGCTCGCGCAGGTAGCGGCCCGTGAGCGACAGGGGATCGTCGCGAACTTCCTCCGGTGTCCCTTGCGAGACGACGCGGCCTCCTTCGCGTCCGGCGCCCGGCCCGAGATCGAGGACAGCGTCGGCTTGCCGCACCAGTTCGAGATCGTGCTCCACGACCAGCACGCTGGTTCCCTGATCGCGCAGCTCGCACAACGTTTCGAACAGCCGCTGGGCGTCGCGCGGGTGCAGCCCGATCGTCGGCTCATCGAGGATGTAGCACACCCCGCGCAGCCCGGAACCGAGACACCCCGCCAGCCGGGCCCGCTGATGCTCGCCTCCCGAGAGAGAGGTAACGGGACGGTCGAGCGTCAGATAGTCGACTCCCAGCCGATGCAGATAGTGCAGTCGCTTGGCGATCTCGGGAACGATTCGCGCCGCGACCAGTCGCGCGGCCGGGTCGGGGGCCTCGTGAGAGGCTTGAGACTTGAGGCTTGAGGCTTGAGGCGCAGTTACAAGCTGTGCGGCGGAGTCGGCGACTTCGTCGACCAGCGTTCCGGCGATCCGTTCCGCTTCGGCGACGGTCAGCGCAGTGAAGTCGTGAATCCCCCGCCCTACCACCCGCACCGATCGCGCCACGGGATTGAGGCGCGCCCCCTGACAGTCGGGGCAGACCTGCGAGGTTGCTTCCGACGCAGCGATGACTCCCAGGCCGTGACACGTGGGACAGGCGCCGTATGGGTTATTGAAGCTGAACGTTCGCGGCTCGATATCGGGAAAGCTCAACTCGCAATCCGGGCACGAAAACCGGCTGCTGAACAGGCGGTCGTGCCAGCCCTCCGCCTGCTGATGACTGACCAGGCACGAACCCTGCCCCTGCTTGAGCGCCAGTTCGACCGATTCCTGCAGGCGGGCGCGCAGGCCTTCCTTGACGACGATCCGATCGATAACCACGTCGATATCATGCGGTTTGGATTTGTTCAAATCGGGGGGCGAAGCGGCATCGACGACCTGCCCATCGACCCGTGCGCGGATGAATCCGTCGCGGATGATCCGCTCGAACAGGTCGCGATGCTTTCCTTTCCGTCCGCGAACGAGCGGAGCAAGAATCATCGCCTTTTGCCCTGCTTCAAGGGCAAGAATCCCGTCGACGATCGCCTGTGGAGATTGCTGTGAGACGGGGCGGCCGCACTGGTGGCAGTGGAGCACCCCGACCCGGGCATAGAGCAGCCTCAGGAAATCGTAGACGCCGGTGATGGTCGCCAGCGTGCTTCGCGGCTGCACGGCGCCGACCCGCTGCTCGACCGAAAGCGTGGGAGGGAGACCGTCGATGTCGTCGACATCCGGCCGTTGCATCTGGTCGAGAAACTGCCGCGTCGAGGCCGACAGGGTTTCGAGGTAACGCCTTTGCCCTTCGGCGAAGAGCGTGTCGAACGCCAGCGAGCTTTTCCCGCTGCCGCTGACTCCGGTGATCACCACCAGCCGATCGCGGGGAATGTCGACATCGACGCTCTGCAGGTTGTGTGTTCGCGCGCCGCGGACACAGATCGACTGAACGGCAGGAGAGGCGCGGAGAAGTCTCGTCATCGGTGCAACGGACAACAGCCGGGGGCCGGGTTTTGCGCAACAGTGAATTTTGACAGCGATTTTCGGTATTGTATGGGATGAACTGATTTCTAACCAATCCGCAGTTGGTAATGTCCACTCGATGATGTCCACCCTGCTCCCGCATCGTTTCTTGTTTCGATATTCGTTCCCGGTGGCGCACGAGAAGTCGTTGCCGCGCGGGGGAACGAGACTGCTGGGCTTGAAGGAGGCGCATCGCCTGCCCGATTTCGGCGGCCTAGACGATGCGCCCGGCTTCGGTGAGCTGCGAATGGCGTGGAATCAGCAGGGTCTGGCGATTTCCGCCCAGGTCCGTGGCAAGCGGAAATCGCTCCATTGCGATCCCGCGACGCCCGATCGCTCGGACGGCCTGCAGGTCTGGATCGACACGCGGAATACGCAGAGCATCCATCGAGCGAGCCGGTTCTGTCATCACTTCTGCCTGACGCCCAGGGGCGGAGGACGCGACGAGGACGAGCCGCTGGCGGTGCAACTGCAAATTGCGCGGGCGAAGGAGGCCACGCCGACGGTGGAAATCGGGGATATTCGATTGACGGCGGACGTGGCGCGAGACGGCTATCTGCTCGAAGCGTGGCTTCCGGCATCGGTGCTGCACGGCTACGATCCGGACGTGCAGAATCGCCTGGGGTTCTATTATGATCTGTTCGATGCCGAGCTGGGGGAGCAAACCCTCGGCGTCGGTCCGGAGTTCCCGTTTGCGTTCGATCCGAGTTTGTGGGCGACGCTCGAACTGGTGAAATGAATCTTCCCCATCCGTCGCGGGCCATCTGCGCGCGAAACGACAAACCTATCTGGAGGCAGGGTCGATGGCCGCTGAACAGGCACAACCGGGAGAGGTCGTCGATGTTCGCCCGCTGGAGATGAAGCTGGCCAAGGCCCGCACGACGACGCTGGTCAAGACGGACCGGTACGAGATCGTCCGCCTGGTGGTTCATCGCGGCAGAGAGATCACCGCACACCAGGCGCCGGGCGATCTGATCGTGCAATGTCTCGAAGGAGAGGTCGCCGTCACGGCACTGGGAAAAACGCAAAGACTCCGCCCAGGCGAACTGGTCTACCTTCCCGATCGCGCTCCGCATTCGCTGTCGGCAAAATACGACAGCTCGCTCCTGGTGACGATGCTGTTCGGGAAACAAGAGTGAAGCCCGCGAAGGATTGTCGTGTGGACTTCAGTCCACATAAGGTGCTGGATCGTGTTGGCTGAAGCCACCACTACGGCCGTGCGATCGAGCTGATCGTCGCACTATTCGGCGGCCGTTGACGATGCCGCTGTCGCCCCATGCGATGCGGCCCCGTTCTCCCGAACGTCGCCGTTCGTCGAGCCGCCGACAAGCGACGGAACCGTGAGTGGCTCGTTGGAACTCACGATGTCGCCAGCATTTGTCGCTGGGGCCCACCCCAGCCATCGTGCCAGCCCTTGTTGAATCTCAAGCATCAGACTGAGAAGCGCAGGGACAAACATCAGCGTCACGACGGTCGAGACAACCATCCCGCCCAGCAGCACCGCGCCGATGCCGCGATAGAGCTCGCTGCCGGCGCCGGGAGCGATCACCAGAGGCAACAGCCCCACGAGGCCGCCGAGGGTCGTCATGAAGATCGGCCGGATGCGATTACGCAGGCTGTCGAGAATCGCCTCGGCGATCCCCATTCCTTCGTCGCGCCGGTTGGCGATCGCCTGCTCGACAATCAAAATCGGGTTGTTGACCACCGTTCCCACGAGCATGAAGAACCCGAGCATCGTCAGCACGTCGAGCGATGGGGGCTCGATTCGCCCGAGCAAAACGCGGTTCAAAACCCACAGGCCGGCAAAGCCCCCGACTGCCCCGAGGGGGACGGTCAGCATGACGACGAACGGGTAGAGCCACGACTCGAACGTCGCCGCCATGAACAGGTAGGTGATCAGCACGGCCAATAGAAAATTGAAGCGCAACGACGTCCAGGTCGAACGGAGCTTGTCGGCCGTGCCCGCCAGCTCGATGCGGTAGCCGCCGCGCAACTCGCCGCTCTCTTCGAAGGGAGCGACGACCTGCTGCGTGATGATCTCCATCGCCGTTTCGAGCGGCACCGTCTCGGGGGGAGTCACCTGGATACTGATCGAGCGCTGGCGGGTGTGGTGGTTGATCTGCTCGGGGCCGCTTTTCAATTGAATGTCGGCGATGGCCGAGAGCGGGACGAGCTGACCGGTGGGGGTGACGATCGGCAGCGACTGCAGGTCCTGCGTGCGGTTGGCGAAGCGCTCTTCACCCATGATCCGCAGGTCGATGCGATCCCCCCCCGAGTAATAGTCGGTGGCGTAGGCGCCGTCGACGAGCGTATCGACGGCATAACCGAGCTCGTCGGCCGTCATCTGCATGTCGGCCACCTGTTCCCATTTGGGGACGACGTGAACCTCGGGGTTCGACAAGTCGAGGCTCGGCTTGGGGAAGGCCTGCGCGCCGGGGATCAATTGCACGATCCGCGTTTCGCCGGTCGCCGGGTCGACTTCGGGGCGCGGGAGGAACTGCATGAACGTTCGCCGCCCGAGATCGACGAGCTTTTCGAGATCGGGGCCGGTGATCTCAATGTCGATTGTCCGGCCGCCGGTCAGGTTCTGCTCGAACAGGCTGGTTTGCTTGGCGACGACGAACGTGCCGGGCAGCTTCGCTCCGATGCTTTGAATCAGCGGAATCAACTGCGCGGCCCGCATGGGATCGGCCGAGCGGATTCCCAGAAACACCTGTCGGCTGCGAGCGACGAAAAAGAAGTCGTCGATGGCGGGGAAATCAAGCGTTTTCGCTTCCGGGCTGTCGAGATCGACGTCCCAGTACGGCTGTAACTCGCGCTCGACCTGCTCCCCCATGTCATTCAACTGGCTCAGGTTGTAACCGGGCGGAGGAAGCAGGACCCCGATGACCAGGTTCTGATTGCCGGTGGGGAGATACTCGACCTTGGGGACCATCAGCCAGCTCAGCAGGATTCCGCCGCCGACGAACAGCAGAATCATCACCAACCGCATCACGACGCCGGTGAAACCGCGCATCACGAAAGCATTGAAGGTCACGACCGACCGGACGAAGGCCCGCGCCAGCCCGTCGGCCGGAGCCAGCACGAGTGTGCTCAGCAGCCACAGCGCGCCCCGTGGAATGGCGGTGAGGATTCGCAGCACACCCGACTGACGGCCGCCCCCGCTGAAGCGTGCTCGCCAGCGACTGAGCGGGCCATGGTTGCGCGAAGGAGGAGTGAGCAGCCGCATCGCCGCGGTCGGCACGACGGTGATCGCGACCAGCATCGACAGCGCCACCGAAGCGCTGATCGCGATCGCGATGTCGCGAAACAACTGGCCCGCCTCTTCTTTGACAAACAGCACCGGCAGAAACACAGCCAGGTTGGCCAGCGTCGCGTTGAGTAGCGCTCCGGCGACTTCGCTCGACCCGCGGACCGACGCCTCCAGCGGGCTGTCGCCCAATTGGTGCCGCCGAAAAATGTTTTCAAGCATGACGATCGCATTGTCGACGAGCATCCCTACCGCGAAGGCGAGCCCCCCCAGGGCCGGGACGTTGAGCGACCGGCCGAGCAGCTTCATCACCAGAAACGCGCCGATCGTGCTCACCAGAATGTGAACGAAGATGATGACCGTCGAGCGACCGTTCCGCAAAAACAGGAGCAGCGTGAAAAACGTCAGCACGCCCCCTTCGAGCAGATTGTCGACGACCAGGTTGCGTGCCGAATAGATGTACTCGGTCTCGTCGTACACCTGGATCAGTGTGAGCCCCTCCTGCTTCAAACGGCCGGAGTTGAGGTCGGCGTTGGATTGCCGCAAACCCTCCATCACGTCGAGCACGTTGGCGCCGATCGCCCGCTGCGCGTTGACGGCGATGCACCGTCCACCGAACCGGGCCACGAACCCATCTGGCTTCTTGTGCCCCTTGACCACCTGGGCGACGTCGCGGATGTACACCGGCTTGCCGTCGCGGCGGGAGACGATGACGTTCTCAACCTGCTCGATGCTGCGGAACTGCCCGAGCGTGCGGACCGAATAACGCCGTTTGAGCTCCCAGAAATCGCCCCCCGATGTGTCTTTGTTCTGCCCGCGCAGCGCGTTTCGCAGATCGTTGATCGTCAACTGCCGGGCCGCCAGTCGTTCCGGGTCGACGATCACCTGGACCTCTTCCTCGCGGCCTCCCAGGACGTTCGAGTTGGAGACCCCCGCGACCGTCTCGAAGCGGGCTTCGATGAAGTCCTCGGCAAACTTGCGGAGCGTCGTGACATCGCGATCGTAGCGCAGCAGGTCCCACAGCTCGGGATGTTTTTGCGCGACTTCCACCAGTTGTTGTCGTCGCGAGTCCTCCTTGATCTCGCCCGCCTTCATGATCGGGTTGAGGTCGTCGGCCGAATCGGGGTGCGCCTGCGCGAACTGCTGCAGCTCGTCGTCGGTGGGGTCTTTCCGGGCGGGGAGCAGCTCGAAAACCGCCGGCTCGCTCTTGGCCAGCCGGCGGAGTCGCGAAAGTTTGAGCCCTTCGTTGTGGGAGCGCAAGACTTTGTCGAGCTCGGTCGTTAGCTGCGGGTGGGCTCGCTGAAAATCGCGGATCTGCTCATCCGTGGGGGGAGACTCCATCAGGATGAACCAGGCGATCGGCCGGTCCGACGCGTTGGAGGTGGTGATGACCGGCTCTTTGACGTCGACGGGGTAGAACGGCACCTGCTGCAGGCGCGAGTTGACTTTGATCTCGGCCGTGTTCATGTCGGTGCCGACCGGAAACTCGAGCATCACGCGCCCCAGCGAATCCATGCTCTCGGAGGTCATTTTGCTGACCCCCTCGACGCTCTTGAGCTGCTTCTCCTGCTCCTGGACGATCACCCGCTCGACTTCCTGCGGGCTCGCGCCGGGCCAGATCGTGTCGACGGTGAGTGTCGGCGTCTGCACGTCGGGAATGAGCTGCATCGGCATGCTGATCATCGACAGCACGCCAAACAGCGCCGTCAGCAACACTCCCACCGACACCTTGACGGGGTTTTTGACGAAGGTCTCGATCAAGTTCATTCGGATTCCAACCCTCCGCCAAACTGGATGTGAGCGGTGGGTGCCACGGCCAGCGCCCGAAGGAAGTCGGCCGTGCGAGCGTCTCGGAACGCCAACTTGCAAATCGCACGGCCGACTCCCCTTGGTCGCTGGCCGTGGCACCCGTTTGACCTGTTGGAACTCGATTGCACGGCCACTATTTGCCAGCGCTTTCTGCCTGTGGCTCGGCGAAACTGACCGCCTGACCGGGGCGCAAGCGTTCGTTGCCTTCGACCACGACCAGATCCCGCGCCTTGAGCGGCTGATCGGGAATGAGATTGCCGACTTCGATTTCGCCTCCGACGGCCGCGCCGAGCTCGACCGGCACGATGCGGACCGTTCCCAGCGACTTGTTCTGAGGGTCGCGATCAACGACGAACACGATCGGCGCCTTGCCTCCGAGGACGATGGCGTCCTTCGAGACCAGGAGCGATTCCTTCCGTTTGCCCACCGGGAGAATCGCCCGCGCCAGCATTCCCGAACTGAGGACGCGCGTGGCAATTGCCGGCTTTCCGTCGGTCGCGATCCGTTCCTTCTTCGGGTTCTGCAAACGGACCAGGACCGGAAACGTGCGAGCCTTGAGGTCGGCCTGCGGGACGATCGCCGCGATTTCGCCCACGAACGACTTTTGCCTCGTCGCGTTGACCTCCACCCGGACCGCATCGCCGACTTCGAGATCGGCCAGATGATCTTCAGGAACGCTGACGCGCACGTCGACATGATCCAGCTCGGCGATTTCGAGCACGGGATCGCCGTCCTTGATCCAGTGCCCGACCTCGGTGAACTCCGCCGTCACATAGCCGCTGAAATAGGCCCGAACCGTGTACTTCTGCAAACGGTCTTCGATGGAGTTGACCGCTTCTTTTTGAGCGAGTGCCTGAGCTTCGAGCCGGCGAATCTTCTGCTCGCGGGCTCCCTCGTGAATCATCTTGCGGGCGGCTTCGGCGTCGAGATATGCCGCTTCCGTTTCGAGCGCGACCGCCTGGGCTTCGTCGAACGCTTCTTCCGAAGCGCTGTTCCGTGCACGGAGAGCCATCATCCGTTTCAGCTTCGCCTGAGCGTGATCCCACCGGGCGCGGGTCGCGGCCAGATTGGCATCGGCCTGCTGCTTCTCGGCAGGAAACGACTTCACCGACTCTTCGAGCTCGGCTTCGCGCACCTTGAGCTCGGCGCGGGCCTGCGCCAGCTCGATCTCGATCGTGCCGGTCAGGACTTGCGCGAGGACTTCGCCTTCTTCGACGTAGTCTCCCTCGTTGTGCGTGAATTTGACGATCCGACCGGCGACG
>JAGVKR010000403.1 GCA_020050375.1 Planctomycetales bacterium | reverse complement strand
GCGGCGAGGGCCTCGCTGTTGATGTGCCGCAAGGTGACGAGCTCGACGCTCGGCACGGCACCCGCGCTCAAACGCTCGATCTCACGGATCACCGAGATCACCGTCTCGGCGTCCTGCTCGTTGCCGATGATGACCATGATCCCCAAATCGGGAATCGACTGGATGTCGACGTCTCCCTTGAGGCTCTTGATGAGCGATTGCGCCGTCACCGGCTTATCGCCTTCTTCTGCGCCCTGACGTTCGGCAGGGCGCCTTTGGGCCGGAGGCGGGTCGGCGTTTTCTTCGTTTTGCGCGAGCTGATCGCCTTCGTCGTCTTCGGCGGGATGATTGCGGCGTTCGAGGATCGAACCCTTTGTTTTCCGCGCTGCTTTCTTCGAGGCGGCCGCCAACCGATCGATTTCAGGCTGCAGGGCCGAGGCAATCAGTCCCGCGTCCTTTTTGGTGGAGACGGCGCGGACCGTTCCTTCGCCGTCCCTGGGGAGTACGTCGAGCGTCTTGATCAGCCGCAGAATCGAGGGAGTTTCCCGCGGAGCGGCCTCGACGACCAGTTGATTGTGGTCTTCGTCGATGCCGATCGTGAATCGAACCTTCGATTTTGCCGACGGGGGAACCGGCTGCCCTTTGGCGTCGAGCTCGGTGCCATAAACGCGAAATCCTTGCAGGCCCTTCGGGCCGTCGTCGACGAGCTCGGCGCGGTCCTTGAAGGCGCTGTACATGATTCGTGAGATGGCGACCGCGTCGCGGGCCTTGAGACGCACTGTGCTGAGCTTGGCCGCGTCGGCCTCGATCGCGGTCTCTGCGGCTGGGGCGTCTTCCCGTTCGCCGGAAACTTGCTGGACGAATCCCCTCTTGTGCGGAGCGCGGTTCGTCACCGGCGCTGTCACTGGCTCGGCTTCAGCCGACGGGCGCTGTGCGGCCGTTTTCGCACGCGGCTTTGCTTTCGACACGGCGGCAGCCGGGACGACTTCTTCGCTCTCGTGTGAGGCTGCGCCGTCGTCGGCCGGCTGCTCATCGTTGGGCACGACGGGGCGCCTGTATTCGAGCCGCGATTTCTTCAGTTCAATCAGCACGATGTGATCGCGCTTCTCGATCAGGCGAAATCCGCGAGCTTCGAGCTCGTGGTTTAGAATTTTCAGGGCTGCGACCGGCTCGTGTGAGCGGAAATCCCAGCGGGTGTAAAGGCCCGCCGGTACGGTGTCGGCGACCAGTTCCTTATTTGTCGCTTCGGCGAACTCTTTGAGGACCTTGGACCACGGCGCACGGACGTAGTTCAGGTTGATGGTCGGCGCCACCGTGGAGACTTCCACCTTGTCAGTCTTCGCATCGGGGTCTGGCGCTTCGGACGTTTCCGTCGCAACGGTCTTAGACCGTGACTTCGACAGCTTGGGAGCGGCGTCGAGCTCGACGCCGATCGCTAATAGCGGTAGCGACAACCCGAATGTCAACGCAGCGAATGACCAGCGTCGCGATGCAAGGCAGTGAGAGTTCACGAGCGTATCTCTCCAGGAAATGGAACTTCGACAAGGCTCATGGCCCAAGCATCTGAGCCTGGCGCAGCATCCCGTTACAATCGGTAAAGTCCGCCTGACTGTGATTATCGGCACAGCTTAACAGCCCTCTTCAAGCAGAATGGCTGCGTGAGCCGAAATCAGACGAAATGCTTGATATGGTCGCAAGTCATTTCATAGGAGATGCTTGCGGCACGCAGACGCAGCGCAAGGCGCGTCGCGGCAAATCGAACAAGCGTTGGCGCGGGGAGGCAAACTGGTCGGGGGTCATCTTCCCGGATTCTACAGTTTGCGCATTTGCCGCAGGTTTTTGCCGAGGTCCAACTGCCACTTGTCCCCCTCGACTTCGACAACGACATAGTCGTCGTGAATGGAGACGACCTTGCCGGAGAGCCCCGCGATATTGAAACTGCTGCCGGCGGTCAGCTTTGTTTCCTTCGCACTCGTCCGATCGAACAGGGTTGCGTCGCGCTCGGCTCCGCTGGCCAGCGAGGCAACCAGGTAGACGAATTCGGCCGTGTCGGGGAGGGCCTCGATCGGTGACTTCGGCCGCTCCGGTGTTTTTTCGGGAGCCTTCACGGGCTTATAAGTGCTGACGAACAGATTCTTGCTCGTGATCGAATCGAAATCTTTGCGGTCTTTGAGCGGCACGCCGGGCTTGGGAGGATTCTTCGCGTCGGCGAACAGCGTCGTTCGTGAAGGGGAATTGACGAGGGTCAGCCCCTCGACACTGATGGTCGCATCGATGGCGGGATTGCCCTCATGCTTCGTCGCGACGAGTTTGATGCCGGTGATGCGGTGCAGCAGGCCGGCCTGGTGGAACGCATGCAGAAAATCGCAGATGCGGTCGAGCGTGCCGCGGGCAATGACTGTTCCCGTGATGCTGTAGTACGTTCCCCCTTTGGGTTGGGCCGTTCCCGTCAAACCTTCGACGCTGACGCCCGTCAATTTCGACTGCGTCGCCAGCTCGATCAGCCACGGCTGGTACTGCGACTGCGCGACCGGGACGGCCGGCAAGCTGCGATTCTGCAGTTCCTTGAGGTACGTGCGCGCATTTTCGAATCTGCGCTGTTCGAGCTCCAGCTTGGTGACGTCTTTATTCAGCAGACCCAACTGAATCTCGCGCTGCTCGCGCGGCGCAATAAAGATCGCGTGAAACAAGGCCTGCCCCTGCCAGACGGCCAGGATCCCCACGAAAGCGAACAGCAGCAATTTCTCGCGACTTTGTTTCATCATGGCGCGGGCTTCCCTTCCGCCTGGGGCTTTACGGCAGCCGGCGCCGGGCCGCCGGTTGGAGCCGCGGG
>JAGVKR010000510.1 GCA_020050375.1 Planctomycetales bacterium | reverse complement strand
ATGCAAAAACAATCTCAAGCAGATTGGGCTGGCGCTGCACAACTATGGTGACGCTCACAAGAAGTTTCCGCCGAGCTACTGCGTTGTGCCCGGCGTCACGACCACGGTGGGCGGTCAGTGGTCATTCCGAGCACGTCTGTTACCGCTCATGGAGCAAGCGGGACTCCAAAAACTCATCAACTGGAATCTGGCTTACTCCGCGCAACTCAACGTGGCGATCACGCGCATCCCGTCGTTCCTGTGTCCGAGCGAAGTGAATGACATGATGCGCGTGAACACGTCCGGGCCCAACGTCGGTCAGCCGCGAGACTATCCCGCCAACTACGGCATGAACTTCGGAACGTGGCAAATCTGGAATCCCACGACCGGCGCGGCGGGGGACGGGGCGTTTCACCCCAACAGCGCTTTCACGACGGCCGACTTCAAGGACGGAACAAGCAATACGCTGTGTGCCACCGAATTGAAGGCATACACGCCCTACGTCCGCAACACCACCAGCGATCCTGGGCCAACGCCGCCAACCTCGGCGTCATTTGCCACTGGTCTGACCGGCGACGGTTGCTGCATCGGAACGAGCACGCAACAGAACACGGGACACACCGAATGGGCAGACGGCTTGTGTCAGCAAAGCGGATTCACCACGACCTTCACGCCGAACACCAAAGTTCCGTATGTCGTCGCCGGTGCGACCCACGACATCGACTTCGTGTCTTGGCGAGAAGGAACACACGCGACGCGCGTGACGTATGCCGCGCTCACCGCCCGCAGCCATCACACGGGAATCGTCCAAGCTCTGATGATGGACGGCTCGGTGAAGATGATCAACGAGAAGATTTCGTTGACAACCTGGCGAGCGTTGGGAACTCGCCGCGGCTCTGAGGTGGTGGGCGAGTTCTGAAATAATGGCGATGCAGTGACGCAGCAATGGTTCCCCTGAGTATGCAGAATTCGGTCAGTGTCACTACTCGGCAGGTTTCGGAGACTTGGGCTTTGGTGGTGGGGCGGGTGGATCGCCTTCTCCCGGTTCGTCGTCGTGGTGTTGGACGCCCACGTCGGTCATCAAGTAGTGGACCGCGTTACCGAGCACTCCGAAATCGCGTTTGAGATTTTCAATCTCTTTGTTGCCGGCAAGTTTTTGGTCTTCGGTCCATTCGCCGACTTCGGAGAAGACTCGGTGCATTCCCTCGTCCATTTTTTCCAACCGCTTGGCGACTTCCTGGCGGTTGGCCGGGTCGCGGGCGAGTTCGCGAATCGTTTGTGACTGTTGCATGACGGAGTATGCGGCGGCATAGGCGTCATCGAAGTCCTCGCGATTGCGGAAGCCTCGGTGCATCGTCAGGCAGAGCCGATTCGCGAGCATGGCGACATCGGACGAGACTTTCGGGACGTTGGCGTAGGCTCCGAATTTCGGTTCGGAGGCGGGAGTGTTGGCTTTCGGCGCGGCCGGCTCCGCTTGCGGAACGGGCTTGAGAACCGTGCGGTCTTCGGCCGAAGTCGGTGACTCTGGAATTGTGTTGGTTGGTGGCGGGGGCAACGGCTGCGATGGCCGAGCGGCCACGGCCGGGTCTTGATCCTTGTGAGCGATGCCGACATCGACCATCAAATAGTGCAACGCGGCTCCGAACCGCCCGGCATCTTGCTTGAGCGTGTTGATGTCGTCGGCGTTCGCTCCGCTGGGGTCGTTGACCCAATCGCCGATTTCGGCGAAGACGCGGTGCATGTCCTCGTCGATCCGCGTCAGCCGCTTGGTGATGTCCTCGCGGTTGCCGAGATTGCCGCTCAGGTCGCGAACGGCTTGAGCTTGTTGCAGCACGCCGTAGGCGACTCGATACGTCCCGTTGAAACCGGGTCGGTTTTGAAATCGGCGGTGCATCGTCAGGCACATCGTGTTGGCAAAGTCGGCGAGGTCCGCCGCGACGCGCGGCACGTTGGCGTAGGCTCCGAACTTCGGAGCGGGCAACTGTTGAGGCTGTGCCGGTTGAGCATTGACGATCACGGTGCTCGGTTGCGAGTAAACCGGCTGCGCAACGCCCGGGGTGAACCACGTCGCGCCATAGCCATATCCGTACCCGCCGTAATTGTGGTGATGGTGTCCGCCGTATGACACGCCTGGCGAGACATCAATTCCCAAGCCGCCATGATGACCGCTACCAAGATGCACTCCTACATGCCCTCCGCTGTGATGACCGCCGCCGAAATGGCTGGGGCTGTAGTGATGCCCCGATCCCCAATAACTGTGGCCGCCGTGGCCACCGTGATGATGCTGAGCCAACGCCGTGCTGGGAATCGTCAGCCAGCCAGCGACCGCAGTGAGAACGAATCCGAGAAGGCAGCGCATGACGAATTCCTTTCAGCAAAAGTCACGATGATGAAGCGCCCTCGCGCGGCGAACGCGAGGGCGGGAACTTTGTCGGAGTATGCGTATTGGGCGACACAAATTAGTGATGGCCGTGGTGCCCCCCGCCATGGTGACCACCCCAACCACCATGTCCTCCCCAGCCGCCGTGATGCCCACCGTAGCCACCGTATCCGCCATAGCCACCGTAGTACGAGCGCGAATAATAGCCGCCGTAGCTCGGAGAGCTGTAGCCATACGAGTAGCTCGGCGCGTAGTAACTGTAGTTTGGTGTGTAGCTGTAGGCCGGAGCGTAGCTGTAGCTCGGCGAGTAATAGCCACCGTAGCCGCTCCAGCACTGAGCCTTGGCGTCATCGGCCGAACCAAGCAGCAGCGCGCCGGCAGCGACAGCGATCAACAGAAGAAACTTTCTCATGGCGAACACTCCTCGAAGTGAGGCCGCCAAAGAACGGGAAGCAAGGAGCAATTCTCGGCGGCCGAACATGGTTTGCTCGGCCCTTATTCTACGCGCACCAGCCACCGCCGTCGCGAGTTTCACGAGAGCCGCATAAAAGATTTGCGGTCGCCAACGGACGGAATTGCGAATGGGATTCCCGACTAAAACGCCAACGACAGACCGAAGCGAGTGAGCCGATGGGGCGAATCCGGGGTCAGGCCGAAGTT
>JAGVKR010000640.1 GCA_020050375.1 Planctomycetales bacterium | reverse complement strand
GCGGAACAATTTCAGGCTTCGTTTTCGATTCGACAGGCGCGGCCGGCGTCGCAGGTCGTTCGGCACCGCTCCGCAGGTCTTTGACTTCCTGCCCCAGCTTGCGGAGCTCGCGCCGCACGTCGCCCAGGCCTGTCGCCTGTTCCCCGCGCACCCGGACCAGCAGGACCAGAATCAACAGCGGCAGGAAGAGCGAGACCGCCAACCCCCCGATGACGAACAGCCACACGATCTCGTCCATGGACGCCCCTTTTCTCGGAGAACGATCGAGCCCCGGCCAACTGCGCACCCGTCAATTCGCGCATCGTATCAGGGAAAGGCGTGCTCATTCAGCAAATCTCACGCGGAATCTGAGACCGCTTTCGAAGATTCGCGAGCTGCGGACTTATTCCTTTTGTCTTTTTTCATTTTGGATTTCATTAGACATTTGTCTTTCGGATTTCCTTCTGATCCGTGCAAACGCCGACTCAGCGTCGAGGAATCACGAAATCCGAAAATAAAATGTCAAAGGAAAGACAAAAGGCAAAAAATCAAACGGGCTGCGGAAACGAGCTCTACTTTCCTTCCGACAGCGACTGCTGCGACTCCTGCATCGCCTCGGGAAGTCGTTCGGCGATCTCGTCGAGGTCCGGCTCGGCGAGATGGATGGAACTGAGCAACTCCGGGGAGACGGAGTCGGTCTCGACCGTTCGGGTGTAGCCCAAACCGCTTCGCGCGGCGAGGACATCGGCGATGTGGATCAGCGTGGGCAGACCGCGATCCGCTTCGGGCACATCCCAGGGACGATGGTGGTAGCCGGTCACATATTGAAGGCTCGATGGAAAATTCCAGGCCTGGCACAGTCCCGCCCCGAACGCCTCGTGAGACGCCCCCAGCACTTCCTCTTCCGCTGCGCGGAATGCCAGGCTCTCGTCGGCGGCGACCTTCTGGATCATTCGGGCGAAATTGGGACCGCATGCCTGCATTTCAACCAGAATCCCCGTGTCGTGGATCAAACCGGCGAGGAACGCTTCCTCCGCAACGGCCAGGCCCGTTTGCCGGGCCAGCAACCGCGCACCGGTCGCAACGGCGATGGAATGCGTCCACAGGTTTCCGGCGTCGAATTCCGGGCCGACGACCCCGCTACGAAACAGCTTGACCAGACTGGCCGCGATGGCCACGTTCTTCACGGCCCGGAGGCCAAGCAGCAGGATCGCGCGCTGGATCGAATTGACCTGGTGGGGCATGCCGTAGTAGGCCGAGTTGACGAGCTTGAGAACGCGCACCGACAACGCCGGATCTTTAGCGATGACCTTGTGCATGTCGTCGCTGGTCGAGCTCGGATCCTCGCTGAGGCGAATGATCTGGGTGGTGATCGCCGGCAACGTCGCAATCGGACCACAGCGTCGGAGGGTAGCTTCCACGATCGCGGCCGTGTCGGGCGCGTCGGGCGAGGCAACGGATTCCAAAGCGGACAGGGTCATGGGTGGGCTTGGCTCAATGGCAGATCAGACCCAGCGGAACCGTATCGTCGAAATCATCCTGGGGACGCGTCCGTGGACACAAATAGTCGCTCACCTCATTGGCGGTCATCGGGCGGGCGAAGAAATAACCTTGCCCGAATTCGCAATCCATCGATTGCAGCATCGCCAACTGGTCGGCCGTTTCGATTCCCTCGGCGACGGTCGACAGGCCCAGGTTGTGCCCGAGAGTGGTTACGGCGTGGACTAGCGCGGCGAAGCTGCGGCTCCGTTCCATATTGGCGATGAAGGCCCTGTCGATTTTCAGGTAATCGATCGGAAATTCCTGCAGGCACGCCAGTGACGAGTGTCCTGTACCGAAGTCGTCCATGTCGATTTTGACGCCGATTTGTCGCAGTTGCCGAAACGTCGCCTTGGCGACCTGCGGGTTCTGCATGATCTCGCTCTCGGTAAACTCCAGGTGCAGGCACTCCGGCGCGACACCGTGCCGCGTCAGGGCGGCCGTGACGGTCGCACTCAAGTCGCGCAACGACAATTGCTTGCGGGAGAGCTTGACGTGAATGCTCGCCGGAGCCACGCATCCCAGGGTCTGCTGCCAGACGGCAAACTCCCGGCAGGCCCGATCGATGGCCCACGTTTCCATGGGAACGATCAACCCCGAATCCACCGCCACCGGCAGGAATTCCGCCGGCAGAATCACTCCCCGTTGCGGATGTCTCCAGCGCAAAAGCGCCTCGCAGCCGACTGTGCAACCCGATTCGAGCGATACGATCGGCTGATACACCAGGAACAATTCGCCATCGGCGATCGCGCTGTGCAGCTCGGTCTCGACCCTGAGGCGTTGTTCGGCCCGGGCGTGCATCGCCTGGTCGAACACGACGTAGCGTCCCTTGCCCGCGGCTTTGGCTTCGTACATCGCCGTATCCGCATCGCGCAAGACCTCATCGGGGGTGGTGTAATCGCCGAGACTGGGCACGACCCCGATGCTCGCCGTGCAGCACACCTGGTGACCCGCCAGACAGTACGGATCGGCGAGCGTCGTCAGCAACCGCTCGGCCACCCGCAAGGCGTCCTCGGGATTCGGGAGATCTTCGAGAAAGACGACGAATTCGTCCCCCCCCAGGCGCGCAGCCGACGTCCGTTTCGGATGGTAAGAAACCCCGTCGGCCCGACGGATCGCGGAGCGCAGGCGGTTGGCGATCTGCTGGAGCAACTGATCGCCGACATCGTGTCCGAGACTGTCGTTCACCAGCTTGAAACGATCGAAGTCCAGAAACAACAGCGCGTGATTGTTTCTCCTGGCGCCATCGATCGCGGCTTGAATCTGCTCGCGAATCGACGCGCGGTTGGCCAGACCAGTCAGTGCGTCGTGCATCGCCAGACGCTCCATTTGCGCCAGCAATTGCTTGCGATCGAACGCGTTCTGCACGCGGGCCCGCAGCTCCGACGCGCAGAACGGTTTGCGGATGCAGTCGGCTCCCCCCGCCTGAAAACACGCGGTGAGCACCTTCTGGCTGTCATTATCGGTGAGGAAGATTGCGGGAATCGACTCCGTAACGCCGTCGGCGCGGAGTCGCCCCAGAACCTCAATGCCGTTCGCGTCGGGCAGGTCGTAGTCCAGGAGCATCAGATCGGGCTGTTTTCGTCGCGCAACCTCGACCGCCTGATTGCCATCAATCGCCGAAATGATGTCGACGTTCTCCGACGCGAGCATGTCGGCGACAAGCTCGTGAATGTCGGGATCGTCGGCGACCAACAGCAGCCGGCAACGGGCATCTCCCGGGAGTGGGGCTTTCATCGTTCCTGCTCGATAGTTAACGAGGGGATG
>JAGVKR010000414.1 GCA_020050375.1 Planctomycetales bacterium | reverse complement strand
GGACCCCCGCCGCACCGGCATTCGCCATGCCGGAAAACTTTCCTCCTCATTGCCTTTCGTGACCATCATGCCCTTGAAAAAAAACACAGCCGCTGGGCTTTTGAATCTCACCCCGTTGGGGCTGCCGGGTTGGACGTCCGCATAAAACAGGATGCCAATCGAGCCGCGGCTGGCGCAGGCGTTGACAGCGTCCCCACTTCACCGCAAGACAGCGACGCAGAGCCAGTAGGCAAATGCCGCGCACAATACCGCGCCGGCAAGGATGAGCGCCGCTGAAAACACTTTTCCTGGTGCGCCACTCCAACGGTAACGCGAATCTCTGATGGGGAGCCCGCGTCCGCAAAGTCCCAGCAGTCCGAGTTCGATGAATTTGTAGGCGAAGAACAACGGAAACAACCAGAATGTGACGAGCTCCAGCGGCCAATGATGCAGCAGGTCGTACAGCATCTCGCAAGCTGCCTGTTGGATCTTCGACAACCGAAACAATTTGATCGCTTACCGCATCTTTGCCCTCGGAAATGACGGTGTCAACCGGGGGTCGTTGGCCACGACCTTTCGTCGTTCATAAGACAAGGCGTTCCACTCGGTGTCGGGGCGTATCACGCGGCGGTTTACTCCTGTGCGTTCGCGACGCGTCACTGTCTCTTTCTTGATTCTTCAAAAAATCTGTATCAAACCGGACTTCTCCCGGTAATGTATCTGCAGAGACGGCGAGCGATCGTGGCGGTCGGCACGCTCCAATGGTGGGGCGGCCGATTGCCGGTTGTCTCGCCGATGAAGGAGAGGAGGAACGCACGGGAGGAATGACCGACGGTCAACTGCTGGAGTGCTTTGTGAGTCGGCGGGACGGTGCTGCCTTTGCCGCGCTCGTGCAGCGCCATGCGCCGATGGTCTGGGGGGCCTGTTGCCGGATTCTCCGCAACCATCACGATGCCGAAGATGCGTTCCAAGCCACGTTTCTCGTCCTGGCCCGGCGCGCGGCTTCGGTCACGCCGCGCGAGATGGTCGCCGGCTGGTTGTTTGGAGTCGCACGCCAGACCTCGTTGAAAGCGCGGGGGACGATCGTCAGAAATCGGATCCGCGACAGGGAGGTGGCCAGAAGGGTCGAGCAAACCGATCCGATCGAAAACGGCTGGAACGACCTGGAGCCGCTGATCGACGAGGAGTTGAGCCGTCTGCCGGACCGGTTTCGGGCGGTGGTCGTCCTGTGCGATCTCGAAGGGAAGACCCGCAAGGAGGCGGCCCGGCAACTGGGTGTGCCGGAGGGAACTGTCGCCGGCTGGCTGGCGCGGGCGCGAACGATTCTGGCGGATCGGCTCACACGGCGCGGGGTGGCATTGTCGGGAGCCACGCTGGCGGCCCTCATGCCGCAGAGCGTGGCAAGTGCGTCGGAGTCGGTATTGGCGTCCACAAGTCAGGCGGCCGTGCTGTACTCGGCGGGCCCGGGCGCGATTCCAGGTGTGATTTCTCCGGAAGTGGCGGGATTGGCCGGAAAGGTGACAGGAATGATGGCAGTCTCCAAACTCAAGATCGCGGCCGCGGCACTGGTGTCAGTGGCCCTGTTGGGTGGGATCGCGGGACTGACCGTGAGCTCCGAGGCACAGATCCAGCAAGCGGTTTCCGATCCGGTCATACGGGCGGCGGTGGAACCGGCGTCGCACGAAGAGGCGCTGGCCATCACCTCCAGAACGGCCGGTTTCAAGAATCTGCAAAAGATCGGCCTCACGTTTCACAACTATCACGACGTCTTCGGACAGTTTCCGCCGGCCGTCCTCAATGGACCCGACGGGAAGACGCCGTACAGTTGGCGCGTCGAGCTGCTGCCCTTTCTCATCAGCCCCGAAAAGATCCAGGGAAATATCGGCCGCGCCGAGTACAACGAGCTGATTGCAGGCTGTGGTTACGACGTCAGCCAGCCGTGGGACAGTTCGAAAAACCGGGGCATGCTGGAGAAAATCCCGGCGATTTATCACCATCCCAACGACAAGCCCGATTCGGTTGCGGCGGCCTTCTACGCCGTTGTCGGCAGCGGCACGACGTTCGATCCCGGCGAGGTCGCCAAGTACACGGACATCAAGGGCTGGCCGGCGTCGACGCTGATGGTTGTCGAATCACGCAGCCAGGAACCGTGGACGAAGCCGATCGACATTGCGTACTCCAAATCGGCGACGGTTCCCCGTTTCGGTGGATTCACCGAGAACGGCTTTCTGGTCCTGAGTGCCGACGGTGCGGTGCATTTTGTCTCCGATGCCGTTTCTCCTGAGAATCTGCGGGCCTTCCTCAGCAAGGACACGACCGACACGTTCCGCATCATGGGCATTCCGTATCGGTATTAGCAGGCTGAGTGATTGTTGATGGCCGGAAGATTCGGCACGCACCGCGTCATCCGCCGTCCCGACACCGCGCGGCACGCACAGCGAATGAATCTGATTCACCCACCAGATGAACTGGTGGGGGTCTCGTTCAAACGGTTTTGTTTGTCTAGCGAAACGCTGCTTTCTCGGACGCAAGACCCCCGTGAGCTTGTCTCACGGGTGAATCAGATTCGCGCGCACGAACGTCCACTCCAAGAATCCATTCACCAGCCACACAAGGTGGCTGGGGTCTTGGCAATTCGTAACGTGCTGTGCATAGCCTGCCAATCTCCTTCACCTGCCGGACGAGCCGGCAGGGGTCGTGAGATTCGCGGCGCGAGGAACGGCGGGTTACACGGGGAGCGCTGGTTCTGTGGTTCGCGGGGCGCGGAGGGCGTAGAGGACGGGGAGGACGAAGAGGGTCATCAGCGTGCTGCTGATCACGCCGCCGATGACGACGGTCGCGAGCGGGCGCTGGACTTCGGCCCCGGTTCCCATGCTGATCGCCATCGGGACGAAGCCGACACTCGCCACAAGCGACGTCATGATCACCGTTCGCAGGCTGGCGAGGGCCGACTGCGGGACGGCGTCGGCGGGCGAAACGTCCAGCCCCAGCAGCGTGCGGTATTGGGCCACGAACACCATGCTGCTGAGGACCGAAACGCCCGAGAGGGTGATGAAGCCGACCGCGGCGGAGATCGAGAGCGGCATCTCCCGCAGCCAGAGGCCCACGATCCCGCCAATGCAGGCAAAGGGGACGCTGGCGAAGACGAACAGCGTATCCCACGCGTTGCGGTAGGTGAGATAGAGCAGCGCTACGATCAACAGGAGCGCCAGCGGGACGACGATCGTCAGCCGCGCGGCGGCCTGCTGCATGTTCTCGAACTGGCCCCCCCACTGGATCCGATAGCCCTTGGGAAGCTCGACTTGGGCATCGACTTTTTTCTGGGCTTCGGCGACGAACCCGCCGATGTCGCGGCCGCGGACGTTGCACTGCACGGTGATTCGCCGCTTGCCCCATTCGCGGCTGATGAGCTTTGGGCCGCGGACTTCTTTGATGTCGGCGAGCCGCTCGAGGGGGATGCGTTCGCCGCTGGGGGCAGTCAGCAGAATCTCCGAAATGTCGTCGGGGGTGGAGCGGAGCTCTTCCGGCAGACGAACGGCCAGGGGAAACCGCAACTGGTCTTCGACCACTTCGCCGACGATCTTTCCGCCGACCGATTCGACGACGTCGAGGACCGTTTCGGCGGGGATGCCGTAGCGGGCGATTTCGCGCTGGTTGATCCGGACCTGCAGGATTGGCTGTCCGAGCACCTGCTCGGTCGAGAGATCGGCCGAGCCAGCGATCGACGCCAGCGCGTTCTCAAGCTCTTTTCCCTTCGCGACGAGCGTGTCGAAATCGTTGCCGAACAATTTGAGGGCCACGTCGGCCCGCACGCCGGAGATCATCTCGTTGAGCCGCATTTCGATTGGCTGGGTGAACCACGTCACCTGGCCGCGGAACGGCTTCAGCTCCTTTTCCATATGCTCGACCAGCTCGCTCTGCGATTGGGCCTTCGTCCACTTCTCGCGCTTGGTCAGCGTGAGAAAGACGTCGGTCGATTCGATCGATCCGGTGTCGGTGGCAACCTCGGGGGCCCCCTGGCGACTCCAGATGTGGGCGATCTCGTCGGGAAAGGCGGCTAGCAGCACCTGTTCCATCCGCGTGTTCATGCGGATCGATTCTTCAAGGCTTGTCCCCGGCGGGCGGAGGATGCCGATCACGAGCGCTCCCTCGGAGAGGCGCGGCACGAACTCGGTGCCGAAGCCGAGGGCCAGCCAGCCGGCCCACGCCAATGCACCGCCGGCCAGCACCAGAACGATGTACCGCGCCTGAACGACGAATCGCAACGTCGGCGCATAGAGCCATTGCGCCAAGCGCACCAGCCAGACATCTTTCTCTTCAAGCTTCTTGGGAAGGACGAGGCTCGCCAGGACGGGCGTGACCGTCAGCGACATGATCAGCGAACCGACGAGAATCAGCACGACCGTCAGCGCCATCGGGCGGAACATTTTCCCTTCCACCCCCTGGAGGGTGAGGATGGGGATGTAGACGATCATGATGATGAGCTGGCCGAAGACGGTCGGCGTGCGAACCTCGATCGCCGCGTCGCGGATGATTTCCAGACGCTTCTGCGGCGAGATGACTCCGCCGTGAGTGTGACCATAGTGGGCCAGATGCTTGACGATGTTCTCGATCACGACGACCGAGCTGTCGACGACGATGCCGAAGTCGATGGCCCCCAGGCTGAGGAGCGTCCCGGCGATTTCGAGCTGCTTCATCCCGCAGAAGGCGAAGAGCATCGAAAGGGGAATCGTGGTGGCGGCGATCAGCCCGGCCCGCAGGTTGCCTAGAAAGATGTAGAGCAGCGTGATCACGAGCAGCGCCCCGTCGAGCAGATTGGCTTTGACGGTGGCGATCACCTGATCGACCAGCTCGGTGCGATCGTAGACGATGGAAGGCTTCATTCCGGCGGGGAGGCTGGCGGTCACTTCCTTGAACTTTTCGCGCAGGTTGGTCGTGACGGCGTAGCTGTTCTCCCCCATCCGCATGAAGCCCAGGCCGAGCGCTGCCTCGCCTCCGCCGTACGCGGTGACGGCCCCCCGGCGGATTTCGTGCCCGATGACGACCTGCGCCACGTCG
>JAGVKR010000795.1 GCA_020050375.1 Planctomycetales bacterium | reverse complement strand
TCGTCATGGCGTCGGCCAGGGTTCCCGAGATGCGCAAGCAGCTTCGCGAGCTCGAAGCCCGGCTGGAAATGGTCATGCAACAACTGGATCAACTGACAAACCCTGTGGTCGAGGCCTGAGGAGGCCCGTTTGCTCACTCTCATGGATGGGACGTCTGCGAACTCCGATGTGGAGCCGAACAAGGTCGGCTTGCTCGCCGGCAGCGGTCGGTTTCCGATCGTCTTTGCCGAAGCGGCCCGCAGGCGGGGGGTTTCCGTTTGCGGTGTTGGCGTTGCCGGAATGGCGTCCGAAGAGCTGGCCGACGTCTGCGAAACGTTTTCGATGGCGCCGCTGGCCCGCTTCGGCTGCGCGATGCGCGCCTTTCATCGGGCCGGGGTCAACCGGGTCGTGATGGCCGGCAAAATCGAAAAGACCGTGCTCGTCAAGCCGTACTTGTTCTGGCGGTTGCTCCCCGACTTGCGAACGCTGCACATGTGGTTCCGCTACGCGACTCGCGACAAGAAGGACGACACGCTGCTTCTGGCGGTCATTCGCGAGTTCGAGCGGGACGGAATCACGTTCCATTCCGCCCTCGACTATTGCCCGGAGTTGCTCGTGAAACACGGATTTCTCACGCGGCGTAAACCCAGCCCGGCGCAATGGAAAGACATTTTCTTCGGCTGGGAACTGGCGAAGGAAATGGGGCGACTGGACGTCGGCCAGAGCGTGATGGTCAAGGAAACGGCCGTGCTCGCGATCGAAGCCATCGAAGGGACCGACAACTGCATTCGCCGCGCGGGCGATTTGTGTCGCCGCGGCGGGTTCGTCGTCGTCAAGGTCGCCAAGCCCAATCAGGACATGCGCTTCGACGTCCCGACGATCGGCGTGCAGACGATCCAGACGATGCGCGAAAGTGGCGCCAAGGTTCTGGCGATCGAAAGCGATATGACAATCGTGCTCGACCGCGACGAAGTCGTCCGAGCGGCGGATGAGCTGGGGATCGCGATCGTGGCCCTCGATGCGCAGGAAATGCAATTGAAGCAGGAGACGCAAATGAAACTTTCGGCGTAGTCGCCGTCGACTTCGCCCTCAACGATAAAAGACGGTTCCGGTGCGTTCTGCCCCGGGGGAAACCAAGTAGAAGTGTGTCAGGCCATCCCGCATGTCCTGACAAAGACGGAGAGACCTGAGAGACCTCTTCGTTGCACTAAGATCCTACCTAAATATCACGTCCCAAATCCCCTCCGTCCCCCAACGGAACATTGATCCGGAACCGTCTTTTTTGAATCTCGAAGCGCTCGCCGCCCGATGACTCGCATCCGGTGGCGGGCGTTTCGGCTTTTATGACGCAGGCCGTGTGACGCAGGGACGCCGAAACGAAGGCCACACTATTCCAAGAGGTCGTCCTCGCCCATCGGCCGTTCCAGGTAGTCGACAGCCTCGATCCCGCGGTCCGGATCGCTGATCGGTTCGTCGTCGAACTCGTCCAGCGGCATGGGCGTATCGAGCATCTGCGTCTGCTGCTCGGGAGAGACGACGTCGGCAGCCGGGCTCGGGCCCATCTGGACGCGGAACTTCTCCCCGGCGAAAGACAACTGGTCGCCGGGCAGCAGCGCCCCACGAAGGATTCGCTGACCGTTGACCTTGGTGCCGTTGGTGCTCGACAGGTCGCGCACGAACAACAGCCCGTCGGTCTTGACGATCACACAGTGAATCTTCGAGACGCTCTTGCGATGGAGCAAGAGGTCGCAATGCTCCGGCACGCGTCCCACGACGGTAACGTCTCGGTCGATCGTGATCGGTTCTCCGCCCTTGAGCGGAATCAATTGCGCCAACACGAGAGTTCAACCCGGACGAATGGATGCACAGATGCAGCGGATTCGTCCGCGAGCATCCCGAGCACCGTTTCGGCGATCGATCGTCGCGTCGGCCGCGAAATAGCCCCTACCATCTACTCTGTCCAGAGAACGAACGGCTGTCAAGCCGGTTCTCAACAGAACAGCGCCGGACGGCGCACGGCACGATTTGCAGCGCCGCCATAGCCCGCCCGCGGGTCCACATGCGAAAGACGCAATACGAAGCTCGAAGTTCATTCCGCACTCCGAACTCCCCATTCCGCACTTCTCTGGGCTCGAACCGAATACCCAGCGGCTGAGGGATTGACTACAATCTCGCCGCAATTGGGATTTCCTGATTTCCGGGATCGATCTTTATGAGTGACGATTTGACAATTCCCTTGCCCCAAGGCTTCCAGGCCGCCGGCGTGTATTGCGGCATCAAGAAAGATCGGGAGCGATTTGACCTGTCGTTGTTCGTCTCGGAAAAGCCGGCGACGAGCGCCGGGATGTTTACGACGAATCTGGTGCACGGCGCACCGGTCAAAGTCTCGCGGGGCCGCGTGCCGCGGGAAACGACGCGTGGAATTGTGATCAACTCGGGCAACGCCAATGCCTGCACTGGCGATCGTGGTCTCGAAGACGCAGAGTGGATGACGGCCCTCGTCGCCCGCGAGCTGGGGTGCTCGGGCGAAGACGTGCTGGTTTGCTCGACGGGCGTCATCGGGCGTTTTCTGCCCCGCGAGAAGCTGGAAGCC
>JAGVKR010000373.1 GCA_020050375.1 Planctomycetales bacterium | reverse complement strand
GTCTCGACGGCCGTGGGAGAACAAGCTCCGCCTGAAGCAGAAGTCACAGGCTGGCTGCGGGCCGCCGGTGCGAAGCATGTGCGGCGCGTCCATCCGCGAACCCCGCAGGAAGCCGAAGATCCGGCCGTGCTTGACGCGCTGCGGCAGGCAGGAGGCGTCTGGTTCAGCGGTGGCCGGCAGTGGCGGCTGGTCGATGCGCTCAACGACACGGCCGCCGAGCGCCTGCTGCAGGAAGTCATGAAGCGCGGCGGGGCCGTGGGTGGTTCGGCGGCCGGGGCTTCGATTCTGGCGGCGTATCTGGTCCGTGGCAATCCGCTGGCGAACCAGCAAATGATGGCGGTCGGCTACGAAGAAGGCTTTGGCCTGTTGCCCGGTGCGGCGATCGATTCCTACTTCACCCAGCGCAAACGCTTCGCCGATATGGCCGAGCTCAAGCAGGCGTATCCGCAACTCGTCGGGCTGGGGCTCGATGAAGGATCGGCGATTGTCGTGAAAGGGCACGAATTCGAGGTCTTCGGGAAGAATCGCGTCTGCGTGTACGCACGCCTCGAGCCGGCGGCCGGCGGGGAGCGCGATTACGACGTGCTGAGCCCCGGCGATCGCTACAACCTGCGCGATCGCAAATTGATCGGCGCAGAACGCAGCAACTCCGAAACCGTCGAAGTCGCCGAGCGGCAGCAGACAGAAGATGCGAGTGCGGGGTCGGCTGAAACCGCTGACGCTGCCGACCCGCAACCGCAGCCGGCGCTCGTCTGCGAGTAGCTTGTCAACCCCGCCGCAGCCGGCTATCTTTGGAATTGTCCGTTAGCCCTCGTGGCGGAATTGGCAGACGCGCTAGGTTCAGGTCCTAGTCCGGGTCAACCGGGTGGGGGTTCAAGTCCCTCCGGGGGCATTCGTTTCATAGCACGAACTCAACGACGCAATCACTCAGTGGTTGCGTCGTTACTTTTTTACCTTTTCACCGCGTACTTCTTCACCACCTCTTCGTTGATCTCGATCCCCAGCCCCGGCCCGGTCGGGATCTCGAACATTCCCTGCTTCAATTCGAATGGTTTCGTCACCATTTCATCGCGGAATGGATTCTGGTCGTACAGCTCAAGCATTGGTTCGTCGCTCGTGAAGCCGTACGTGCTGTTGGGCAACAGCGACAAGAGTTGCAGGGTTGTGGCGACGCCGATCGCCGACGACCAGCAGTGTGGCAGGCACTGGATGCTGAACTGCCGCGCCATCTCGGCGATGAACAGAACTTCCCCCACGCCACCACAGAGCGTGACATCGGGTTGAATGATGTCGAACGAGCGCCGGACGATGTGGTCGCGGGCCGTCACTCGCGAATCGAGACATTCTCCCCCGGCCAGAGCGATGTCGACCGAGGCGGTGAGCACGTCGTAGCCGGCGTAGTTCAGTCCCTGCGGCAATGGCTCTTCAAAGCAGTAGAGATCGAGCTTTTCCAGCTCTTTCGCGAACTTGACCGCCTCCGGCAGCGTGAAGGCGCCGTTTCCGTCGGTGAGCAGCCGGACATCGGGACCAACGGCGGCGCGGATCTTCGCCAGCAGAGCCAGTTCGCGTTTGTGCTCGAAGCGGCCGGTTCGCGTCTTCATCGCCCGAAAGCCGCGCTTCGCCAGCCCGGCTGCCTCCGCGGGGAACTGCTCTTCCGGACGAACCCCGTCGGTGTAATCCATCGCCGAGGCGTACACGAGAACCTTGTCGCGGAGCCGGCCGCCGTAGAGTTCGGCGACCGACTGTTGGAGTGCCTTGCCGCGCAGGTCGTGCAGGGCGATGTCGACTCCCGCCACGGCCCGCCCGTCGCCGAAATTCGCCCCCCACAACGACCGCCAGAGTTTGCGGTGTTCGAGCGGGTTCTTTCCCAGCAGCAATGTTTTCAGATGGTCTTCGATGATCCCGCGCGTTCCGCCGACGTCGGCCGTTTCACCCCAGCCGACGAGGCCGCTGTCGGTGCTGATCTTCACGAGCAGGGCGTCGCGAATGTCGGAGAGCACCGTCGATGGCCCCTTCGCCCTGGGGAGTTTCGTCTGCATCGAGATCGTCTCGACTTTGGTGATCGTGAGCCCGCTCGGCTTGTCTTCGGCTACCGCCCGGCCCGGCGACTCGAACCCCAGCGCCGACCAGCCGGCCAGCGCACCGCAGGAGGCCGCGAGCCCCGACCGCAAACAATCCCGCCGCGTCATTTCACTGTTGTGCATGATTCAATTTGTTCCCAGGGAGGCAATCACTTTGGCGAAGCAACCGATCGGCTTTTGTTTATACCCTCCGGCGAATGATTTTAAGATCGAAACTGAGAGAATATTCGGATGAGCGCTCGTGCCCGGCGATCAAAGCCCCTTGCTCCCGATCGCGGAATGCGTCAGGATAAAACGTGCGAAAAGGAGTAAATCATCATGAGTTCAATCGCCGAAGAAACCCTGACCATTGCCGATCTCCTGGCACGATTGGGAGATATCGCTCCCCGAAGAATTCGATTGCATCCCGCGCCGGGAGTGGCGGTGGAACATGACCTGTTGGATCTCCACCTGCGCGAACGACGTCTGTATGAATTGGTCGAAGGTGTTCTGGTGGAGAAGGCAATGGGCTTCAAAGAATCGATTATTGCCTGCACGCTGTTCCAGACTTTCACCTGCCGCTCGCCGAATTGTTCGGCCCCTTGAACTGAAACCTGAAAGTGGTCATGGCCAAGTTCGCCGTCATCCTGCCTGCCGCCGGAAAGAGCACGCGGTTTCATCAGAAACGCAAGAAGACGTTCGTCGATCTCCAGGGACGCGCGGTCTGGCTGCGAGCGGCAGAGCTGTTCGTCAACCGCGACGATGTAGTTCAGACGCTGGTCGTCGTCTCGCCGGACGATCTCGAATGGTTCAAGGAGAAGTTCGCCCCCAATCTGGCCTTCATGAATGTCGAGATCGTCGCCGGGGGAGCCGAGCGGGCCGATTCGGTGCGGAATGCGCTGGCTCGCGTCCGTCCCGAGGCCGACTTTGTTGCCGTCCACGACGCCGCGCGCCCCCTGCTCGTCCCCGAATGGATCGATCGCGTATTCCGCGCCGCTGAAAAATCGGGAGCGGCCATTCTGGCGACTCCGGTGACGAGCACTCTCAAGCGCGGTCGGCAGGATGGCACGATCGAGACGACTGTTTCGCGGTCGGGGCTCTGGGCGGCGCAGACGCCGCAGGTCTTTCGCCGCCAGCTCCTGCTGGACGCTTACGCCCGACAGGGAACTTTGCAGCCGACCGACGAAGCGCAATTGCTCGAACAACTTGGAGCACCGGTGACACTCGTCGAAGGCTCGTCCCTCAACATCAAGATCACGACCAACGACGACTTCCGCCTCGCCGAATCTGCGCTCAGCGCGCTCCCCAAACCGAAGGCGTTGCGGGCCCTGCATCCATTCGCCGATGAAGAGCCGCGGCTGATCTAGCGGTTTACTTCGGACTCAATTCGCATGGGACTGCTTCTGCGCCACGACTTCGGTCGGCGCCGTTGCCCGCCGCTTATCCCGTGCGATACGCAATCTGCTCGCAATACGCCATCCCGGAGACACTCGACCAAATCGCCATTATGCGACCGATGAATTGGCAATTCAAGAACGCTTCCGGCATTGAGCGCGCATGGGTTCCCGAATCGTCGGAAAGGCGCATCACCGCGTGACGAAGACGTGAGGTGGCAATGGACCGAATCTGCGTTCGTCAAAAGGTGCCCGGCGGAAATGCCGACCTACTCGACTTCCACCCTCGCGTCGCGCTCCGTTTCGACATGCACGGCGGCTTCGTCGGCCTCAGCCTGCCCATTTGCGGAAGCAGGTTCGTCCTCGAACATCGCGCTTGCTGCCTCGGCGGCGTGCGATTTGGCGGCCTTGCGATGGAGGTGCGGCAGCATCTCGCTGCGATAGGCCTTGACCGGACGGATGAGCGTCTTTTCCAGCGCTGTGCAACGCGCGTCCCAAATCTCCGGCGGCAGCCCGGCCCGGCGCGTGATCACATCCATCACGTCGAACGTCTGCTCGGCCGCGCGGACCGTCAGGTCGATGTCGTCAATCACCTCCTGAATGTTCGTCGGGTTGATGCCGGCGCGGGCTTCCCATCGCTGTTGCAAGGCCTGGAGCAGGGCATTGATCGCGTCCCAGCGACAGACGGGATCGGGCTCG
>JAGVKR010000437.1 GCA_020050375.1 Planctomycetales bacterium | reverse complement strand
GACTTGACCGTCACCGTGTCTCCCGCCCGGATCAGAAAACTGGGGATGTTCACCTTGCGACCGTTGACGCAGATGTGCCCGTGCGCCACCAGTTGCCGCGCCGCGCGCCGCGAGCCGGCAAACCCCAGGCGATGCACGATGTTGTCGAGCCGCCGTTCGAGCAGGCTCATCAGCGTGCTTCCCGTGTTCCCTTTCGAGCGGCCGGCGAGGTCCATGTAGCGGCGGAACTGCCGCTCGAACACGCCGTAGTACCGCTTGACTTTCTGCTTCTCACGCAGCCGCGCGCCGTAGTCGCTGATCTTGCGGCGCTTGACGATGTGCATGCCGGGCTGCTGATCGCCGCGACGCTCGATGGCGCACTTCGGCGAATCGCACCGCAGAGATTTCAAAAACAGCTTGACGCCTTCCCGGCGGCACAATCTGCAAACCGGTCCTGTATAACGTCCCATGGTCGATTGGTTTCCGTATGTCGGCTCGTTGTGGTCTTTGAACGATATTTCGTGGGAGCCGGCGCCTGGCGCCCAGCTCGATCGTGACGTTGACGCGGCTCAGACGCGACGGCGCTTGGGAGGACGACAGCCGTTGTGCGGCAGCGGCGTGACATCTTCGATCGCCTTGATCGTGAGTCCCGCCGACTGCAGCCCGGTGATCGCGCTTTCGCGCCCCGACCCCGGTCCCTTGACGCGGACTTCAATCTCCTTGACGCCGAACTTCGAGGCCTTCTCGGCGCAGGTCTCGGCCGCCCGCTGTGCGGCGAACGGCGTACTCTTGCGGCTGCCTTTGAAGCCCGACGTGCCGGCTGTTGCCCAGCACAAAACGTCGCCGTTGACGTCCGTGATCGTCACGGTCGTATTGTTGAACGTCGCCTTGATGTGGGCGACCGCGCGCGTCACGTTGCGGCGAATCTTTTTTCGAGCGGATTTGCTCACGCACAAGCTCCTTGATCGATGACTGGCCGACTGACTGACGAACTGAGAAGCCTGCTGACTGGCGAACGATAGCCGGGGCTCGACGCCCCGCGCCCGATACGTTACCGCATTTCCTTAACGCCCTTCTTGCCCGCGACCGTCTTCCGCACACCCTTGCGGGTGCGGGCGTTGGTTCGCGTTCGCTGCCCGCGCACCGGTAGGCCGCGGCGATGACGCAGCCCACGGTAGCAGCCGATGTCGCGCAGGCGGGCGATGTCCTGCTGAACCTTGCGTCGCAACTGCCCTTCGATCGTGTATTCCTTGTCGAGCAGGTTGGCGACCCGGGCCAGGTCGTCGTCGCTGAGCTCTTTCGCCGGCCGCTGCAGATCGACGCCGAGCGTTCGGCAAATGCTGATCGCCGTCGCCTGCCCGACCCCGTACAGGTACTGCAGCGAGATATAGGTGGGCTTGTCGCCCGGGATATCGACACCGGAAATACGCGGCATTCGCAAAACTCCGTAAACACTGAACCCGAATTACAGCGACACCTGTCCGCGACCATTTTTCGCGACCGTCTCGCCCGAGACCATCGCCCGACCACTCGCAGCCGGCGCCAAAGCCGACCCGATCGCCGCTTCACCCCTGACGCTGCTTGTGCCTGGGATTCGCCGAACAAATGACGTACACGCGCCCCTTGCGGCGGACGATCTTGCAACCTTCACAAATGCGTTTGACGCTGGCTCGAATCTTCATGGCGAATCACATAAATCATGCAAGGAGCCCGGTCTGGGCGGACCCCGGATTATAAGTAACGAAACGTGCCTTTCACAAGGCACCCGAGGCCGTTTTGGGGACGAAAATCCACCTTTGGCCCGATCCACACGCCGCCGGCCGACTGCGGCCCTTTGGCCCCCTTTGACGATTGTCGAAACTCTGCTCTTCTATTCCACCGGCTGCGTCAGAATGTCGGGCCCATCGGCCGTGATCGCCACCGTATGCTCGAAATGGACGCTTGGCTTCCGATCCTTCGTTTCGACCGTCCAATGGTCCTTCAACACCCGGACATGCTTGGTTCCCGCGTTGACCATCGGCTCGATGGCCACCACCAACCCCGGCTCCAGCCGAAAATCGTGCCGCTTCAACTGGCTGCTCAGGAAATTCGGCACCTGCGGGTCTTCGTGCATCTCCCGACCGATTCCATGCCCGACGAACTGCTCCACCACGCTGAATCCGGCCTGCCGGACGTGTCGCTCCATCACGTCGGCGACTTCCGACCACCGTTTCTTCCGACCGGTCTCGCGGATTGCCAGATACAGATTCTCTTCACCGATTTGCATCAACCGCCGCTTGAGCGGATCAATTTCACCCACCGCATACGTCCATGCCGAATCGCCGCACCATCCATTCAGCCGGCAACCGGTGTCGACCTTGACGATATCTCCCGCCTCGAGCCGTCGGTCTCCCGGAATGCCGTGCACGATCTGCTCGTTGACCGAAATACAACACACCGAGGGAAAGTCGGACTTGCCCGGAGTCGAGTTGGGCACGCCCTTGAACAGCGGTGTCGCCCCATGCTTGCCGAACAACCGTTCGACCGCTTCGTCGATCTGGGCCGTCGTCACCCCCGGTTCGACCATACTGCGAATCACGCGATGTGCCGTTGCCACCAGACGGCCCGCTTCGCGCATCAACTCGATTTCACGTGGACGCTTGAGAGATATCACGCCATACGCTCCGTTTGCCGCTCATCATCTCAGCGCCGTTGGCCGCCTACGATTCGAGCAACCCTCCATAATTCCGCATGACGAGATGGCTGTCGATCTTCTGCACCAGATCGAGCCCAACCGAGACCACGATCAGCAGCCCGGTTCCCCCGAAGAAGCTGGCGATCACGAAGTCGATGCTCAAAAAATTCTGCACGACGGTCGGAATCACCGCCACGAGCGCCAGAAACGCCGCGCCGACGTAGGTGATTCGCACCATGACACGTTCGAGATACTCGGCGGTCCTTCGCCCCGGCCGATGCCCGGGAATGAAGCTGCCGTAATCCTTGAGGTTGTTGGCCATGTCTTTCGGGTTGAAGGTGATGGCCGTCCAGAAGTAACAGAAGAAGTAGATCAGGCCGATGTAGCAGATGTTGTAGATGTAACCCCGATCGCCGCTGAACGAGCCGCTCAACTGCCGAACCAGCCAGGTTTCCCCGAGCGACGTCGCGCTCAGCCACTGCAGCGCCAGATTGGGAAACATCAAAAGGCTCGACGCGAAGATGATCGGCATCACGCCGGCCTGATTGACGCGGAGCGGCAGGTACTGCCTTTGCCCGCCCCACACCCGTCGGCCGCGCACGTGCTTGGCGCTTTGCGTGGGAATCCGGCGTTGCCCCTGGGTGATGAAGATCACGCCGACAATCACTGTCACGAACAACACGGCGAGAATCAGCAGGCTCTCGATGCCGCGGTTGTCGCCGATATGGACGCCGCCGGCGATGAACTCGTTGACGAGCCCTTCAATGGCATTGGGGATTCGCGCGAGAATCCCAGCCATGATGAGCAGGCTGATCCCGTTGCCGATCCCGTATTCGTCGATCTGCTCGCCGATCCACATCAGAAAGACAGTGCCAGCCGTCATCGTCATCGCGGCGACAAATGTCGGGTAAAACCCGGTGTAACCCGGGTAGACGATGCTGTTCGCGTCAGAGAAATTCGTCGTCAGGTACTTGATCCACATCAGGCTCTGGAAGAAGCACAGAAAGACGGTGAGATACCGCGTGTACTCGTTGATTTTCTTGCGACCCGATTCGCCTTCTTTCTGCAGCTTTTCTAGGGGTGGATAGACGCTCCCCAGAAGCTGGAGGATGATCGACGCCGAAATGTAGGGCATGATCCCCAAGCCGAAAATCGTGCTGTTGCCGAAGTTCGAAGCCGAGAACAGCTCGACCATCTTCAGCGTGTTACCCAGCGCGTTGTTCTTGTCTTTGATCTCGGAAAATGTCTTCGCCATCACTGTCTGGTCGATGATCGGCAGGGTGATGTAGAAGCCCAGCCGATAGACGAACAGCAGAAACAGCGTCAGGAAGATTTTCCGACGCAGCTCGGGGATTTTGAAGATTGTGGCGAATTTGGCAAGCATGAGCAGGTCATCCTCTCAATCGCGAAAGGACCGGAGCCTTCGATCCCGACAGCCGACCTCCAATGGACCGACGCCACCGGAGGGACGCCGCACAATCGGACCCGGCACCTGGAGATCGACGAGATGTCATTGAATCCGTTCAATCGCTCCGCCCGCCGCCTCGATCTTGGCGATCGCCGAGGCGGAAAACTGGTGCGCCTTCACTGTCAGTTTCTTGGTCAGCTCTCCGTTGCCGAGAATCTTGACCGCGTCGTAGCGTCCCTTGACCAGGCCTTTGGCCTCGAGCGCCGCCGGATCGACGGTCGCCCCCGCGTCGAACAGCTCGTTGAGAGCGGCAACGTTGAGGATCGCATATTTCGTGGCAAAAAACTTGTTGTTGAAGCCCCGCTTGGCGATGCGGCGCATCATGGGCATCTGGCCCCCTTCGAACCCGAGTCGGAACGAAAAGCCCGACCGACTCGAATGCCCCTTCTCGCCGCGACCGGCCGTTTTGCCGTGGCCCGATCCCGGGCCGCGGCCGATGCGCTTCCGCGATTTGCGCTTCTTGATCCCGCGATGGACGTCGTTGAGTATCATTAGAATGTCACTCCCCGCAAACGGGCGATCTGGTCGCGCGTTCGCAGTTTGCTCAGGGCGTTCATCGTTGCCCGAACGAGATTCATGGGATTGGTTGAGCCGCGGCTCTTGGTGAGCACATCGTGGACTCCCGCCGATTCGAGCACGGCCCGCACCGTGTTGCCGGCGATCACGCCGGTGCCCGGCATGGCCGGAACCAGCACAACCCGTGCGGCGCCGTACCGCCCTTCGACCTGATGCGGAATCGTCGTCTCGGCCAGCGGGACCGAGACCGTGTTGCGGTTGGTTCCTTTGACGGCCTTCTCGACCGCTTGCGGAACTTCGGTGGCCTTGCCGTAGCCCCAGCCGACCTTGCCCGATTTGTCACCCAGGACGACCAGTGCCGTGAAGGTGAAGCGACGCCCCCCCTTCACCACGCAGGCGCATCGCCGAATCTGAATGACCTTTTCCTGGCCATCGTTCCGCTGCTTGTCTCTGCCTTCGCGTTGTTCCGCCACGACGATCCCCTGTTGGAGGTGTTGAAGAGTTTCTGAGTTGAAGAGTTCAAGAGACACAGCCGGCCAAGGGCCGGCTTCGGGTCAATTGCTCGCTCATTCGACCAGCCACTCTTCCACTCTTGAACTCTCAATCTCTTCCACTCTTGAACTCAGAACTGCAGGCCGCCGTCGCGAGCCGCTTCGGCCAGCGCGGCGATCCGCCCGTGATAGCGATAGCGTCCGCGATCGAACGCGACCAGTTTGATTCCCTTTTCGAGGGCGCGGGCGGCCAGAGTCTGCCCGACCTTCACGGCCGCCGACTTGTTCCCCCCGTTTTCACCCTTTGGACAGATGCCCGTCTCGGCGGTACTCGCAGCCACGATCGAACGCCCCTCGTGATCGTCAATGATCTGGGCATAGATGTGCTTATTGCTGCGAAAGACCGTCAACCGCGGACGCGCCGTCGTGCCGCGAACGCGCTTCCGCACGCGCCACGCCCGTACCTGCCGCTGCTTGTTGATCCGCTTTTCGATTTTCATGATGCACAACCAACCGCAAGAATCTTTTCGACTGTTGTTCGATTTCGACTGCTGCCCGATGACATTCCACTGGGGAAGGCCGGTCGACCGCCGGAAGCAAGTTCCGGCCACCGGATCTGTAGCCTAACCGCCGCTGGCGAACGCCTTGCCCGCCTTGCGACGCACGTACTCCCCTTCGTATCGAATGCCTTTTCCCTTGTAAGGCTCCGGCGGGCGAACCTTGCGAATCACGGCGGCAAACTGCCCGACGGCCTGCTTGTCGGCGCTTTGCAGCGTGATATGAGTATTGTCGGGGAGGGCACACTTGACCCCCGCCGGAATCGGCAGCTTGATCACGTTGGCGTAACCGACCTGCAGATTGAGTGTCTTGCCGCTGATCGACGCCTGGTAGCCAACCCCCACGATTTCCAGCTTGCGCTCGAACGGCGTGACGACGCCGGCGACCATGTTGTTGATCAGGCTTCGCGTCAGCCCGTGCAGTGCCTTGTTGGCCCGTTCGTCGTCCGGACGCTCGACGACGACTTGCTTGGCTGCTTCATCGATAACGACTTTCATCGCCGCATGAAACTTGAGCGAGAGCTCCCCCTGCGGCCCTTTGACCGAGAAGGTTCCCGCGCTCACCTTGGCGGTCACCCCCGCAGGAACGGGCACCGGCTTTTTTCCAATCCGAGACATGGCACGTTGACCTTATTCACTGGGTGGGACGGCCCACCGAACGGAAATTCAAATGTCTTAGGAAAGACAAAAATCAAAAACGTCCAAATTCCGAAGCTTTTGTCTTTTGAAGTTTTGGATTTCATTAGACATTTGTTTTTCGTGCTTCGCTGTTCAGAGCACGCTGCACAGAACTTCGCCGCCGATCCCTTTTTGCTTGGCTTCACGGTTGCTGAGGATCCCCTGGCTCGTCGACAGGATGCTGATCCCCAATCCCTGCAGCACGACGGGGACATCTTTGGCTTTGCGGTACACGCGGCAACCGGGCTTGCTGACCCGTTTGATTTCCTGGATGACGCGCTCGCCGTTGGGACCGTACTTGAGGTTGATTCGCAGCACGTTGACCGGGCGCTCTTCGACAACTTCGAAATCCCAGATGTATCCTTCGCGCTGCAGCACCTGCGCCAGGCCGAGCTTCTCCTGAGAAGCCGGAATATCAACCGAGGGACGCTCGATCGCCACCGAATTGCGAATTCGCGTCAACATGTCGGCAATGGGGTCGGTCATCATCGGATCACCAGCTCGCCTTCTTCACACCAGGAATCAAACCATCGAGGGCCAGGTTGCGGAAGCACAACCGGCACACCTTGAACTTGCGGTAAACCGCCCGCGGGCGGCCGCACAACTGGCAGCGCCGCTCGCCGCGGCAACTGAACTTCGGCGTACGGTTCGCCTTTTCGATTTTCGCCTTGCTCGCCATAGCTGTTCTACTCCGGGGCGTTACCCCGTACTCGTTTCAGGGGCACTTGGGATCGCGATGTTTCGTACTAGTCACTGCGGTCGGTTGCGGCTGACGCTCGCGCGTCGATCGGGCCGCATCACGATCGGGCTTTTTTCGTCTCCTCGACACTCAGCGGCATCCCCAGCTCTTTCAACAGCGCCCGTGCGTCGTCGTCGCTGTGGGCCGTCGTCACCAGCGTGATGTGCATTCCCTGCGTGTGCGTGACCTTGTCGGCGTCGATTTCGGGAAACACGAGCTGCTCGCTGAGCCCCAGCGTGTAGTTGCCGTGCCCGTCAAACGCCGTGGGGCTGAGTCCACGAAAGTCGCGAACGCGAGGCAGGGCCAGCGAGATCAGCCGGTCGAGGAATTCGTACATCCGTCGGCCGCGCAACGTGACTTTGGCGCCAATCTCCATCCCTTCCCGGAGCCGAAACGCCGAAACGGCTTTCTTGGCTTTGGTCACGAGCGGCTTCTGCCCGGTGATCGTCGCCAGGTGGCCGACGGCCTCTTCAAGCCGCTTGCGGTCTTGCGAGGCTGCGCCAACTCCCATGTTGACAACAATTTTTGTCAGCCGCGGGACGGCGTGCGTATTGTTCTGCCCCAGCGACTTGGCCAGTCGCGGTTGGATTTCTTTGGTGTACTTCTCGGACAATCTCGCCATAACGTCACATCACCCTGAAATCGCCGTCGCTTTCGCATCGACAGCGTAAGAAGCGGGCACTCGGCGCGGCCGGTTTAGCGCGCCGCATATTTCGCCTTCGGTGGACTCACGACCCCGAGCTCGGCCTGGCACTTACGACAGAGCCGGGCCTTGCTGCCATCCGCTTTGTATTTGAATCCCACCCGGACCCCGCGGCCGCAGGCGTTACAGTAAAGCAGCACATTCGAGATGTCAATCGGCATCTCCAGCGAGAGACGGCCCCCCTGCGGACTCTTGGGATGGCCCCGCTTCACATGCTTGTAGACGCGATTGACCCCTTCGACAACGACCTTTTTGCCGTCGTCCACGACTTGCAGAACCTTTCGAGGCGAACTGCTGGCGTCGTCTCCCGCAGTCACCTGCACCATGTCGCCGCGCTTGATTTTCATCTTCACACCACCTCACTCGCCAGACTGATGATCTTCATGAAGCGACGGTCGCGCAACTCGCGGGCGACGGCTCCGAAAATGCGGGTTCCCTTGGGATTCAATTCGCCGTCGATAAGCACAATGGCGTTCTTGTCGAACCGCACATAGCTCCCGTCGGAGCGGCGCGTCGCCTTGCGACAGCGAACGATGACCCCCCGCACCACATCGCCCGCCTTGACCGCGGCCCCGGGAATCGCCTTCTTGATGCTGACGACGACGATGTCGCCCAGACCGGCAGTCCGACGGCTCGTCCCCCCCAGCACCTTGATGCAATAAGCGACCTTGGCGCCGGTGTTGTCGGCGACGTCCATCAACGACTGCATCTGAATCATAACGTTATCCTGCCTCTTGTCCGTGGCGCGCCTTCGCGCTCTGTCTGCCTTGCCGGCGGAAACCCCCAGGGACCAACCGCGAGTCGCCGGACGGCCTCTTGGGAAGGCACGTCACCTCCCGTTCGGCGGCTCCGGCGGACGCTCACATCAAACTGTCTCGACCTTTACGCTCGTCGACTTGGTCACGATCCGAACCAGTTCCCAACGCTTGGTTTTCGACCGCGGCCGGCTCTCGACGATCTCGACCAGGTCGCCGTTGTGCGACTGGTTGGTCTCGTCGTGGGCGTAACAGATCGTTGTCGTTTTGAGCGTCTTCCCGTATTTCGGATGCTGATACAGCCGAGGGACTTCAACCCGTCGCGTTTTCAGCGTCTTGTCGCGCGTTACAGTGCCAATCGCTCGTCTACGCATGTCTGCCGTTCCTCGTTAACTCTGTTCGTTATTCTGTTGCGAGTGCTGTCGCTGATTAGTCGTGTTGTTTTATCTTGTTTTGCTTCGTCGCCGCACAGTTTGCGGCCTGGTGGTTCGTTCAGGCGCCGGCGGCCGATGCTTTTCCGGCTGCGGCTCGCGCACGTTCGCCGAGGATCGTCTGCATGCGGGCAATCTCGCGGCGCATCTTACGCAAGCTGCTGGGGGCGTCGAGCTTTTCGGTCGACGCCTGAAACTTCAACTTGAACAGATCTTCGCGCGCTTCCTTCAGCGAGAAGTTGAGCTGATCTTCGCTCATCTCCCGCAACTCTTTGGCTTTGGCCATGATTCTCACTCCGGCGATCGTACCGACCGGCAACACTGATGAAACATTGGCGGGACAGGCCCACCGGACTGGTTCTGGCGGGCCTGGCCCACCCTGCACGACTCACACACCCGCAGTTCTCAAACGCTCATTCGCCGGGACGGCGTCCGACCATTCGAACGCGCACCGGCAACTTGTAGGCGATCCGCGCCAGGCATTCCCGCGCCGCTTCCTGCGGCAAACCCGCGACTTCGAACATCACGGTTCCCGACTTGACGACGGCCACCCAGTGATCGGGCTCTCCCTTTCCCTTACCCATCCGCGTTTCCAGAGGACGCGCGGTCACGGGCTTGTGCGGGAAGATCCGGATATACAGCTTGCCGTCGCCGCGAATGTATTGCATGGCGGCGACGCGGCAGGCCTCGATGGTCGTGGCCTTGACGTAACCCCCCTGCAGCGACTGCAACCCGTAGTCTCCAAGTGAGACCCGATGGCCGCGAGTCGCATTACCTCTTATGCGCCTTCTTTGGCTTTTGCGGTGCTTGACCCGCTTTGGCATTAACGCCATCGTTGGCTTCCTCTTCTGCATATGGGCCCAGGCCGATCCAGACCTTCACGCCAATCACGCCTTGCGCGGTCTGTGCCTGAGCGAACCCGTAATCGATATGTTCCTGCAACGTCGAGAGTGGAATCGAGCCGCGGCCGGCTTTCTCGCACCGCGACATTTCCGCTCCCCCGAGACGGCCCGACAACTGAATCTTGATCCCTTTGACGCCGGCTTCCATCACCTGGTCGAGGCTTCGCTTGATTGTTCGGCGGAAGCTCGACCGCTTTTCGAGCTGCTGCGCGATGTCTTCCGCCACGAGCTGCGCGCTGCGATTGGCGTTGCTGATCTCGATGATTTTCAGATCCATCCGTCGGCCGGTCAGATCTTCGAGCTCCGCTTTCAACCGATCGACTTCCTGCCCCTTGCGACCGATGATGATCCCCGGCCGCGCGCAGTGCAGAATCACGATCACCATGTCGCGCGTCCGCTCGATCTCGATCTTCGGGATGCCGGCGAACAGGTATTTTTTCTTGACGAACTGCCGGATCTTGAAATCTTCGACGAGCAGGTCCCCGAATTCCTTCTTCGAGGCGTACCAGCGGCTGCGCCAATCTTCGACGATCCCAACCCGGAAACCCGTCGGTCGTGTTTTTTGACCCATAGCCAATCACACCTTTAAGACTCGAAAAGCGTGGTGGATTCCACGCGACTTTATTGCTTTCAATTCAGACACGCGAAGAGGGCAAGCCCTGTTGTCGCGAATTGGATCGTTGCTTTTTGCTCTCTATCTCTTCAACTCTGCACCTCTTCAACCCGTCTGCACCTCTTCAACCCGGATGGCCTCGCATCACGCCGCGGGCGATTCGATTGCCACCTGAATATGCGCGAAACGCCGTCGGATCAGGTAGGCCATTCCGCGGGCCCGAGGCATGATTCGCTTGAACATCGGCCCGTTGTCGGCCCGGGCGTCGACGATTCGCATGCGGTCGACGTTCCGCGCCCCCTGGTCTTCGGCGTTCGCCATCGCGCTTTTCAGCACCTTCTCGAGCATTCTCGCGCCGCGATTGGGGACGTAGCGCAACAGTTCCAGCGCTTCGCCCGCGGCCCGGCCGCGGATCAAATCTGTGAACGGCCGAACCTTCGTCGCGGCAATGCGGGCGAACTTGTGTTTGGCGGTAAATGCCATGGACCACGCTCCTCAAACTCGATCTGCCTTTTTTTCTCTCACTCCGGCCGTGCTCGAAACACGTCCGTCGCGACGACTCGCGCCGCGTACCCCGCTGACAATTGTGGCTACCCGGCGGCAGCGGCTTCCTTCTTCGACGTCTTGCCACCATGGCCGCGGAACGTGCGCGTCGGAGCGAACTCTCCGAGCTTGTGTCCCACCATCTCTTCGGTCACATAGACATTCAGGTGCGTCCGTCCGTTGTGGACCAGAAACGTATAGCCGATGAACTCGGGAGGGATCGTCGACCGCCGCGACCAGGTCTTGATCGGCTCCTTGGAGCTCGAGCGGATCCTCTGCTCGACTTTCTTCATGAGCTTGACGTCCACAAAGGGACCTTTTTTCAGCGAACGACCCATGACTTCAGCTCCTGCACTCCACGCACGTTGTTAATGCCTTAGGCTATTTAGCCTGCACAATCCTCGCAACCCATATCCCAGCACTCGATTGTATTCGCATCCCCGATCAGATTACCACCAGAGCACGTTTTCCATCGCCCATTAACGCCTCCGTTCGACCAGCAGTCAATCGTACACGTTGGACCGGTTAATTGCTTGTACTGCCTATTGCTGTTGGAACTGCCTTTAGTGCATCCTTTTGCAGTGGTTTCTGCTGTCATCCAAATTCGGTTACACCCGCCACTTGTAATGATCCTGTATGTCATAATATGGTTAGGATCCGTGTCACCCGAAGAGGTCCATTGCGTGAAGTCCAGGGTGTTAATGCACTTTGCCGCACACGCGGCATGCACAGCCCGACCAGCACTTGCGATCAGCATTATCGCAACAACAGCATTCATAAAATCAATTGACGGGCCAAGACGCCACCCACGAAGTTCTTGAGAAAGCATTCGTTAACCCTCCTGAAAAAGTCGCTTAATCCACAATCACCAACGCTCGACTACTATAGTCGATACGAAAGCACTCAAAGCCTCCTGAACAAGTCTGTCGAAGCTGAGCCAATTCTACTTTGCGGGAAATTGACAAATATCACCGTTTCCGGATCTCCACCTCGACCTTTACCCCCGCTCAGCTGATTCGAGGTCGCGACAGCCATAGGTATAGTTCAGCAAAACGACGAAACAACAATAATTGCCAATGACGTCCTAATGTCCACACAGTCCGCTATTTTGACTTATACAGCCTTCGGCACAACAAGCCGGCAATTAATAGAAGCGCTAAAACTGAATTTACAATGATTAACGTGGTCCAACGACCGTTAGGCCTGCTGTTATTGTCAATCCCATTGCTGTTGTCTTCGTCAATCGCGACGCTGCTTCGCTGGATATCCTTGGGAAGAAGCACAAGCTTTCCTTGGCGGTCTACGCGATACGTGTTTTCATCACGGTCATCACGAATGATCGTGTTTGCTGGATATTTGATGTCGAACTCGGATTCACCGATCGGTTCATTGACAACCGTTTCAACGACTCGCGATGACAGTGACTTCCGTATTGTACCTGACCCGGGATGGAGTAAAGCATTTTCCCATTTTTGAACGAGGTCGAAACCATTTGTATCGCGGGTATACTCCACCTCAAGACGCTGAACAGCACTGCCGTTGGAAACGATCTCTTGCCGTACGACCAAGAAGCCGCGTGCCACATCCAGCCATAACCGCTCTCCGCTGGCTTCATCCGTCAGGATTAAGCAGTTGAGGTCACGTAAAGCTTCCGTATTCTCCGACGCTGTCCACCGTTCAAGATCGATGCCTCCTAACGCCGGCACAAGAGGTCGATGTAAAAGTGCCACAGCTCGGAGATGAAAATCGGTACGATCTTGGAAGGCAACTTCGCTGGTGATAAAACCTACAGCGTTCATTGGATACGCCGGCCCCGAATACAGATTCTTGCTGGCAGCGCCGTCGAAGACTGCGCGGTAAGCCTTTTGTTCGAATCGGCGAAGCTCCGTACTCCAGTAAGGCCCGCGTCGCTCAATCGCGATCTTCATTTCTGAAATCGACAGCGAGCAACGGTGTTCAGACTTGGTATCTTCTGCGGGATAGATGCCATTGGGTTCCGGGAGTGAAGCAAGTTCGACGCCTTTCATTGTAGTCTCAAGTTCAATCCAAACATACCGCACAGAATGGCACGCATCTTGCCGTGCCTCCCATGCAACGCGCACATCATCTAAGGATGGTGACACATCATCGGCAACTGCTAATGGAGTCAATGCGTACAGAATAGATGCGCAGCATACATAGACAAACATTCGTCGCCGAACATGTACCATTATTGTCTTGCGCTAAACTTTCAATTGACCATATCGCCGCGAACGACGCCGACGAACGATCGCCGCACTCGACGGTTTTCGGCGTTTCCGTGTCCGACCTCCCTTGGCCAGCTTGGCGGTCGGGCTGCACGGATGCCGCCCCCCCTTGCTGCGACCTTCGCCACCCCCCATGGGGTGGGCGACGGGGTTCATCGCCACG
>JAGVKR010000454.1 GCA_020050375.1 Planctomycetales bacterium | reverse complement strand
GCCGTGATTTCCCTTGATCTCACCGAAGTCTTTCGTCAACGATCGCGACCAGGCCAACTCGCCCGTGTGGTTGAGCGCCACGAGATCGCCGCTCTCGAAAAAGGCGTAAACGCGTTCGCCGTCGACCATCGGCGTGGGAGCCCCTTTGCTCACGTAGTCGGTCGGCTCGCCGGTTTGCGCTGCCGGAAATTCCTTGACCCAGACCTCTTTGCCCGACTCGACTTCGACGCAAACAACGACGAGCGGTTCCTTTTTGGTTCCCTTCACCGAGGTGGCAAACGCGCGGCCGTTCCAGGCCACCGGCGACGACTGCCCATATCCGGCCAGCTCGTGCGTCCAGACCAGATTCCGGTCATCACTCCATTCGAGCGGAAGATTCGCGGCGGCGGCGTGACTGTCTCCCGACCCGCGAAAACCGGGCCAGTTCACGTCTCCCGCCTGCGCGGCCACGACGGCCATCAGCATACCGCCGATGCCGGTCATCAGTGCTTTGAAATTTCTGTCGGGCATCAATGAGTTCCTTCTTTCGGGGATCGGTGTCGTTCGAGATGCCGCATCCGATCGAGGCATTCCTGCGCCCGCTCGGGGTCGCATGCCGCGCAAAAAACCAGCGACATGCGTCGCAACGAATGCGGACAGCGAATCGCGTCGGGGGCCAGATGCCGCAACAGGTCGTAGGCGTCTTCGGTTTGCCCCTGCTCATGCAAAAGAGAAGCCAGCACCACGCGATACAGGCTGATTTCGGGGGCTGCTTCGTGCGCCCGCGTGATCGCCTCGGTCACACAGTCGAGCGGCGCTCCCAGGCGACTCAGGTAAAAGGCAACCCCGAAATGGGCTTCGTGGCGGGCCGGATCGCGCAGGAGCAGCGCCTGACAGGTTTCGAGGGCATCGGTGTACTCTTCCATTTGACCGAGCCGCGCCGCCACGCGGGGAAGAAGCCAGTTCGGCGTTTGCTCGTCGTGGGCGACCATGCGGTAGACGAAGATTGCCAATTCGCGGCAGCCGGTTGCCGCGTATGACCCTGCCAGGCAGAAACGCGCTCCGACGTCGAGTGGTTTCAGCAGGGTGGCCGTTTCCAGCGCCTCACAAGCGGCCTCATGGCGTCTCTCGTGATGTTGTGCGACTCCCAGCAACTCCCACAGGTTGCCATCATCCGGATGATCGAGAACCGCGACCGCCGCAAGTTCTTCCGCTTGCTGATGTTGATTCTGCTTCATCAGCGCCAGGCCGATCCGGAACAGATCCTCAGGCGAAGTCATGGGCTGATCCTCGGCAACCGAAAATTCGAATCGTACACTCGCACGGCCAGCGGACAGTGTCGGCAGCGGTTTGTTGGCTCGGCGCGCAAGCTCCCTGCCTGGAGGCCGGACACGGTTGATTGCGTCCAGCCTCCCAGGCAAAGGAGGTTTGCCTTCGCGGTCTCCCGGATCGTCAACGTGCGGCGGCCTGCGTCGGAACGGGAAGCATTTCCAGGGGCTGAATCTTTCCCCTGGACATGTGCGCTCCGCCGACCACCACCAGCCGATCGTTTTTCCACGACAACAGCCGGTGGAAAAACCGTGGATGCTCGAGTTGTCCGACGAACTCCCAGTGATCTCCGCTGCTGGCGAGTCGCTGAATCGATCCGGACATCGTCGTCGCATACAGCTTTCCGCCGCAGGCGAACGCCGACGAGCCGAATCCGTCCATCCCGCTTCCGATCAGGGCGGGCCCTTCGGACCATTCATTGCGGGCCGGGTCGAAGACCGCCACCGCCGTCGTCGGGCCACCTTTTTCCTGCATGCCTCCGACACAATAGAGCTTGTCATTCCAGGTCGCCAGCGCGACAGCGCGACGATGAAACGGAGGCGCGGCCACCGTCTTCCACTGCGGAGCCGAAGCGGAGAGGTCCATCGCCAGGGATGTTTCGAGCCAGCGAGTTTCCTTGTCCCCCTGCATCTCCCAGCCGCCGACGACGTACAGCGTGTCGCCGAGGACCGCGGCATCGAACGACGAGCGGCCTTCGGGGAGTGATGGCAACGTCTGCCACTGCCGTGCTTCGGGGTCGAAGCGGGCGACCTCCGACTGCGACCATAAGTCCTGTCTTTCGCTCTGAGCGTTTTTTGCCGTAAACCCGCCGATGCGGTACAGCTTTCCGCCGTGGGCCACCAGCGCCAGCCCAGTCAGTTTTGGACCGCCGGGAAGCTGCTCCCATTGTCCGGCGCCGCGCAGATCAAGCCGGTAGAAATCGCCCGACTGCTCTTCGCGATAGTATTCATGGGCCGAGCCGTAATGTCCGCCGTAGACATAAAGTGCATCGCCGTCGACGGCGCCCCCGAAGCTCGTGACTCCCTTCGGAAGGGCCGGCCATTCGTTGGCGGTCGTTTTCAACTGGGCCGGCTGGTATCGCAGCGCGAGCGTCGAGTAATGGCGAACCGAATCGTAGGTTTTCCCGTCAAGTTCTCCCTTCGTGGCTTCCGTGTGCTTCGCTCGAATCGAAAACATCCCCGATTCGGTCAGTCGGCAGCGGAAAAGGCCCGCTTCATCGGTCGTCCCTTCGAGCTTCTTTTCGATGCCCGGGCCTTCCACCGTGACGATCGCGCTGCTCTGCGGCTTGCCCTGCCAGAGGACCTTCAGCGCCAGTTCGGAACCCTCTGAAGCCGGCACGACCTCGAGTGGAAGCAGTTCGGCGTCGTTCACGGCACGCCACGTTCCGGGCAGAGCGAGCGGATAGCTCTTGGCATAATACTTGAGCAAAAAGCTCTCGCTGCCGCGCGATAGAACCCCGTAGGTGTGCCGCAAGGCGATCGGGCTCATGCGCTGCTCGGCGGGCAATTCGGCCACCAGCGCGTCCCCGTCTTTCGTCAGCTTGAGCGTTTGCGGTTCGTTGCCTCGTCGGCCGCCAAAGGCCCACGCTTCGGCCTTGAGTACGCGATCGAGCAGATCGGGATCGGCGGGAGACGCCGATTCGCTGAAATAGACTTTCGCCGACGGCGTTTTGTCGTCGGGTGTCGAGACAACCCAGAGAAAATGCGCCTGGGCGGCGCCCGAGATCAGCAGCCACAGGCTGCAACAGAGAGTGAACGTGCGACGAGTCAACATCAAGTCTCCTTGGTTCTTAAAGCGGAACTGCGATGGCAATGATTCAAAGTGGATTGGCGAACACATCGTTACGGAGGGAAACGAAATCAGCGCGGAATGGCGGGCCGTTCGTCATCGCGATCGAGCGCCTCCTTCTTTCGAGCTGAGGGGGAAGTCGAGCGTCCGATTCCCCTCGGCCGTCAATTGCGCCGTCAACGTGGAGTTGCGGTTGTAAAGTGGCGGAATAGGATTCTTCTTGAGCGGGGACTTTCCTTTGACCGCCCGCGCGGCGTAGGCCTTTTCGTCGTCCAGCTCGAATTCCTGAAAATCGGTCGCTTCGATTTCGACGCGGAGCGTTCCGGCAACGGGCCCGTCCGTCTTTCCGAGCTCGTAACTGCCTTCCTTGATGATCGCGACCGCCGCCGGCCCTTTCGTCGCGTCGGTCGGGATGAAACGGATGCAGCCGGCTTTGACCGGCTCGCCGTCGAGTGAAACGGTCCCCGCAACAGGGACCCGAGCGGGCCCCGGCTTCGAGCCACATCCCGTGACCCATACGCCTGCCAGGAGCAGCATCACCACCCGAACTCGCGAAATCATTAAACGCCGGCGATCGTTCTGTGCGACGAGAACGTCGACCGATTGACTGGCAGCAAACATGATGGAGTCCTGTTTGATTGAAGACTTCGATCGACGCCGGCCTTCGCAAAATGAGATCGCCGCAAAGGCCGTTGATACGGCGCCGAGCCCGCCCACGGCCGACGGACCAATGGCCTCGCGGCCGCGACACAACAGAGAACCGGTCGACCGACGCTAGTAATCGCCGGCCACTTCGGCCCCGGAGCGCGTCGCCAGTGCGTCGAGCGTCATCTGGTTGATGTTCTCGCTGATCGGACGAACCGAGCCGTCGCACAGCAGGAAGTGAACCGTCCCCACATGATCGCTGCGGAAGTGCGACAGGCGATTCGCATCGCCATTCATCGCCTTTGGATTGAATGGCGGCTGAGTGGTGAAAGCCGTCGCAAGCGGATAGGGAGACGACCAGTAGCTGAAACCCCACCGAACGGTTCCGGCGCACGGGCTCGGGGGATTGAACATGTAATCGGAAAAATTCCACGCCGACTCACCGACCATCAGCGTCCCCGACGTCCCATCGTTGATATCACCGATCCGCACGCGACCGGACACAGCGCTGACGATCGCTCCATTGTTCGGCGCGACATACGGATCCCCGCTGCCGGTCGAGACAGCGTAAGTCCCCGGCGCACGATAGTTGGCGTCGCAGGGAGTGCCCGCGCTGCTGATCAGCGGAACGGGGCGTCGAATCGACGCCGTGGGACAGAGATACGTGACGATGTTCTGGCGGACGACTTGCGTGTTTGACGCATCACTGTTGCCGAGTGAAAAGTTGTAGAGGTTGTAAGCGGGCCCCTGATCGATGAACGGCAGGATGGCGGCGAAGGCGCTGGCCTTGCCGAGCGAGCCGTTCCCTCCGACTTCGTAGTTCGGAAAAACGTTATGCGTGTCGTGATAGTTGTGGAATGCCAATCCGATCTGCTTGAGATTGTTTTTGCACTGCGTGCGCCGTGCGGCCTCGCGCGCCTGCTGGACGGCAGGCAGGAGCAGCGAAACCAGGACGCCGATGATGGCAATCACCACCAGCAACTCGATGAGCGTAAAGCCAGACCGACGCAAACGTGACATGTGAGACCTCCTGAAAAGAGACAGCCGGAACACTGAACGACGACCACAGGGAGTCGGCCCGTCCACGCCCGAGCAGGGGCTGGGGGGACGGGGTTCAGGTGGCTGGCAGGAGGCCTGAAAAGAGGCTGAGGCTGGCTACCGTGGCCCAAGAAATTGATCCTGAGACTCATTCTCAACTCGTAGGCCAATTTTATCCGCCGAAATTGGCATGTCAAGCGGACGTCGACAACTTTTTCTGATTCTCCTGATTTCAGGATCCACGCCTCGCAGACTAGTGCTTCGTCACAGCTTGATTTTCGGGTAGATGGATTTGAGCTTGCAGCGGGCGTCGTCAATCTTCATTTGCCAGTCGACGCCGCGTTGAGTGGC
>JAGVKR010000022.1 GCA_020050375.1 Planctomycetales bacterium | reverse complement strand
GCGCCGTCGAGCGTCTCGCGCAGGCGATCGACCCGGCGCTCGGTGTGCTCGTGGGCCATCCCTCGGTGAGAAACCTGCCCGAGGGACGCGTCGGCAACGCCGCCAGCCTGCTGGTTGGCGGTCGAATTGAGCGAACGATTTACAAGTGCCTGCTCCCCAATTACGACGTCTTCGACGAACGTCGCTACTTTCTTCCCGCCGAGTCGGCAGCGCCGCTGGAATTTCGCGGCACGCGCCTCGGTGTTCACATCTGCGAAGACGCCTGGTTCGGCGAACCGGGGACTTCGTACCATCTCGCCCCCGAGAATCGCCGCGACCCGGTCGCCGAGTTGGCCGGGGTGGGTGTCGACCTCCTGATCAACCTGTCGGCCAGCCCGTTCGAGATCGACAAGCCGCACCGGCGGTCGCAGATCGTCACGCGGCACGTCGCGCGACATCGAGTTCCCTTTCTTTTCGTCAACCAGGTCGGGGGCAACGACGACCTGGTGTTCGACGGAAACAGCATGGTCGTCGACGCCGAGGGGCACGCCGTGCTCCGCCTGGCACCGTTTGCAGAGGATTTTGCGGTGCTGGATACGGTCCCACTCCGCACTCCGCACTCCGCACTCCGCACTCTCCCCCCCCGTCCGCGCGAAGCCGATCTCCTCGACGCGCTCATCCTCGGCCTGAAGGATTACGCTCGCAAAAGCGGATTTCGCGATTGCGTTCTCGGCCTTTCAGGTGGCATCGACAGCGCCCTGGCCTGCTATCTCGCGGCCCAGGCGTTCGGGGCCGAGCATGTCCACGGCCTCGCGATGCCGAGCCGGTACAGCAGCGAGCACAGCGTCTCCGACGCGCGGCGACTGGCCGAAGCGCTGGGCGTCGACTTCGAGGTCGTGCCGATCGACGGCATCCATCGCGCCTATGAGACGACGCACATCGCCGGAGCCGACCTGGCTTCGCAACCGGCGGGGCTGGCCGACCAGAACCTGCAGGCCCGCATCCGTGGCGCGCTGGTGATGATCCGCAGCAACCGCTACGGCTGGCTGGCGCTGGCAACCGGCAACAAGAGCGAGCTGGCGGTCGGCTATTGCACGCTGTATGGCGACATGGCGGGAGGTTTCGCCGTCCTGGCCGACGTCCTCAAGCGCGACGTCTACTCCGTCTCGCGGTTCATCAACGAGCACCGCGAAAAACGAGAGGTGATCCCCGCTGGCTCGCTGTCAAAACCCCCGAGCGCCGAACTGGCTCCGAACCAGTTCGATCAGGACACGCTTCCTCCTTACCCGTTGCTCGACGCGATACTCGAAGGACTGATCGAGAAAGAGATGTCGGTCGCCAGTCTCAGCCGACAGTTTCCGCCGGAAACCGTCCGCTGGGTCGCCCGCCGGCTCGACCGCAACGAGTTCAAGCGTCGCCAGATGCCCCCCGGCATCAAACTCTCGCAACGCGCCTTCGGCTCTGGCCGCAGGATGCCGATGGCGGCGAAATTCGAGTGGGAGGAATGACCCGTCACGACGCCGGCCGGAGCGGCGTTTCGTGCGTGTTGAGCATCGTTTGCTTCTCGACCGCGAGGGCTTGCCGACGGACGGCCAGGAACAGCCGTTCCTCGGCTTCAGTCATCACGCATTGCCGGCGGGCCATCACTTTTCGGGCGACCGACAGGCCCCGTTGCTCGTCAAAACGCTGCACCGAATCGCCGTCGAGCCAGGCGAAACTGGGGATGAATTTCGGGCAACGAGCAGCGAACACGCTGCTGCAAAAGCCGATCACGGCGCCCGTAGGAAAGCTGACGTTGATCCCCGCTTTGCTGTAGTCGCCCACGAACATCCCGACGAACATCTTTCCGGTTTCGACGTCGCGGCCATTGATCGGGACGCGGATCGTGCCGTACGTGTTCTTGAGATCGCTGTTGATGCAGTCGGCGGCGAGGTTGACCCACGAGCCGACGTAGCTGTGCCCTAGAAATCCGTCGTGTTGCTTGTTGGAAAAACCCTGGATGATGCTGGCTTCGATCTCCCCGCCCACTTTCGACCGCCGGCCGATCGTCGTCCCGGCGTGAACCACGGCCCCCGGCTGAATCAGGCACCCGTCGCCGATATACGCCGGCCCCTGGATATAGCTGTGAGGAAAAATCGTGACGTTGTCGCCGATCCAGACCGGGCCGTCTTCGGCGTCGATGACGACGCACGGCTTAATGCGCGTGCCCCACCCGATGTGAACGCCACCCGGATTGACAAGATGGCTACCGTCGGCGACTGTGCCGGCGACCCCCGCCAGATCGTCGTTCCAGTCAGCGATGAGCTGGTCTTCATTCGCATCGACGAAATCCCATGGCCAGTCGAGAAGCGTGACGCGCTCGGTGACGTCGCGGCGCGGCAGGCCGGCCAGCGCAGCGCGGGTTTGCAGCTCATCGAGCAATATCTCGGGCGTCAATCGCGCCGCCAGCGCGGTGTCGGCAAAAATGCACACCACCCGATGCTGCGGCCCGGCCGTGCCCACCCAGGCGGATTCGTGTGCCTCGGTTTCGGGGAGCGAATGCCAGACACCGCGACCATTCAGCAATAGCGACTTTCCATCGAGCGCGCCGTTCACCGGCAAGCCGGTCTGTTGCGCGACGACGTCGGCCAGCAAGGGCCGGCACCAGACCTCTGTCACCAGGGGAGTGCCATTCGCCGGAATTGCTCGACCCGGCGTCTCGGCCAGCCGGCAAATGCGCGTGAGCAGATCGGTCGACCCGCACAGCAACTGAAAAACGGCACGCACGTACACCAATGGCAACAACTGCTGCCAGACGGCGTCTTCGTAGACAATCAGGCGCTTGACCATGCGCTTCGAGCTCGCAAGAGAGAACGTCGGACGCGGCGCAAGTATAGCACTTGACTGCCGACGTGAGAGGACCGGTTTTCGCCTTACTCGACTGTAACGCTCTTCGCCAGATTCCGCGGTTTATCGACGTCGTGCCCGCGGCAAACAGCGGTTTGATACGCCAACAGTTGCAGGGGGATGCTCGTCAACAGGGGTGACAGGCACGGGATTGTCGAGGGCACGTACAACACCTCTTCGGCCAGCTTCTCCAACTCGCGATCGCGCTCGTTGGCGATGGCGATGACCCGACCGTCGCGGCTGCGAACCTCTTCGATGTTCGAAAGAATCTTGCCGTAGGTGTGATCGCGAGGAGCAATCACGACAACCGGCATTCCGGGATCGATCATCGCGATCGGTCCGTGCTTCATCTCGGCGGCCGGCAATCCCTCGGCGTGGATATAGCTGATTTCCTTCAGCTTGAGCGCCCCCTCGAGCGCCAGGGGATAGTTCACGCCGCGACCGAGGTACAACCAGTTGTCCCAGACAGAGAGTCGTTCGGCGAGGTCTTTGATCTGGGCGTTGAGTTCCAGCGCTTCGCGGACCTTGTCGGGAATGGCATTGAGCTCGCGGAGAACCTGATCCGTTCGTTCGGGCGAAAGGTGCCGTCGACGACCGAGATACAGGGCCAGCATCGCCAGGACGGCAACCTGAGCGGTGAATGCTTTGGTGCTCGCCACGCCGATTTCGGGGCCGACGTGCAGATAGATCCCCGATTCGGTTTCACGAGCGATCGACGAGCCGACGCCGTTCACGACTCCCAGAACCGTCGCTCCCTTGGTTTTCACTTCCCGGACGGCGGCCAGCGTATCAGCCGTTTCCCCCGACTGGCTGACGGCGATCGCCAGCGTCCCTTCTTCGATGATCGGATTGCGGTATCGCAACTCGCTGGCGTAGTCGACGTCGGTCGGGGTCCGCGCCAGCTCTTCGAACAAATACTCGCCGACAAGCGCCGCGTGCCAGGCGGTCCCGCACCCGAACAACAGCACTCTCTTGCACCGGGCAAGCTCGCGTTCGCAGCGTTTCACGCCCCCCAGCAGAATCTCGCTCGTCTGCAGGTTCACCCGGCCACGCATGGCGTTCCGGAGCGTTTCGGGCTGCTCGAAGATCTCCTTGAGCATATGGTGCTCGTAGCCAGCCAGCTCAATCTGCTGCAGCTTCAGCTCGAGCGTATGCACTTGCTTCTCGACCGGTGTCGCGTCGACATTGGCGACGTGCATCCCTTCCGGATCGAGCGTCACAATCTCGTTGTCTTCGAGGTACACCACTTGGCTCGTGTGGGTGACAATCGCCGACGCGTCGGAAGATGCGATGTACTCCCCGTCCCCGATACCGACAATCAGCGGGCTGCCGCGGCGAGCCGCGATCATCGTCTGCGGAGCGTCGGCGCAGAGCACGAGCAGCCCATACGTCCCCTGGACGTCGCGCAGCGCCTGGCGGACGCTCCCCATCAGATCGCCCGTTTGGCCGTAGAGGAAGCCGATCAATTGAACGAGGGCTTCGGTGTCGGTCTCGCTCTGAAACTCGATTCCCTGCTGCTCAAGAAAGGCGCGGATCGCTGCGTGGTTCTCGATGATGCCGTTGTGAACGAGCGCGATCCGCCGGGCGTTGTCGAGGTGTGGATGGGCGTTCGTCTCGTTGGGCCGGCCGTGAGTGGCCCAGCGGGTGTGGGCGATGCCGATTCGCCCCTTGGGAGGTTGCTCGACCACCGAGGCGGCAAGCTGCCGCACTCGTCCAACCGTCTTGCGGAGGTCGAGTTTTCCGTTTTCGAGCGTGACGAGACCGGCGGAATCGTATCCGCGATACTCAAGCTGACTCAAACCGTTGACCAGAATTTCCGAAGCTTCGCGACCGCCAATGTAACCAATGATTCCACACATAAGTGTCACTCAACTGAAAGAGTTCGGAAGGTGAAACCGGAGCGCTCGACGGAAACTGTACTTCACTTCAAGCGGCTTGTTGGCCCATGCTCATGCTTTCAAGATGACAAGCCCGAGTATTCTGGAATCTAAGTCTCCTACGCAAGAAAAAAATCCCCAGATATCCCATTTTCCTCTTTATTTGATTCGTGCCCTGCCTGTGCCATTACGTGCTAATGGAGCGATGCAATTTCAAGACGGTCCGGATTTGCACCGTTGCGTCAAAGCATCACAATGTGGTGCAGTTTCAACCGTCTTGCTGGAAATGCTGGAGGAATTCTGCAACAACCGATCGAAACGCTGAGAAGTGGCCCCCCTTCGGGCCTCTCCGACAGGGCTTGGCAACTACGCATAAACCTCGTATCAGAAATCACTTAGAGAGATTGCCAAGAGATTCGGACTGGAAATATCGCTCGCGAACGGGGTCGCCCTGCGGCCGTCGCCCCTCGGCGAGCGACTGCACCCCGATAAAACGAAATGCACTTCGCGTTCCGGATTCGGGTGGATTTGCTTCAGTCCGCTGCGGTTTCGATCGCTGGAAACAACGGAACAGCCCGCCAGGCTGTTGCCGAATGCCTGTGACGTTCGATGCCCTCCAGGCCCACAGGATCCTTCACCCGACGTCGAATCGGACCCCCTGTGCCAGCGGCATCTCGTTGCCGCCGTTGATTGTGCAGGTCTGACGCCGCATGTAGACCTTCCAGGCGTCCGACCCCGCTTCGCGGCCGCCGCCGGTGTCCTTTTCGCCACCGAACGCTCCGCCGATTTCGGCTCCCGACGTGCCGATATTCACATTGGCGATGCCGCAGTCGCTTCCCCGCGCCGACAAGAAGGCCTCCGCCTCGGTGAGCCGGTCGGTGAAAATGGCCGACGACAATCCCTGATCGACGCTATTATGGATCGCCAGCGCCTCATCCAGGGTCTGATAAGTGAGCACGTACAGAATCGGAGCAAACGTCTCCTCACGAACGATCGCCATTTTTGGATGGGCACGGATGATCGTCGGCTCGACAAACCAGCCGGACCGATCCAGTCGCTGGCCTCCTGTGACGATCGCTCCCCCCTGTGCCTGGGAGGCCGCAACCCCGCTTTCGAATGCCTGGACGGCGCGCTCGTTGATCAAGGGCCCCATCAGGACGCCGTCCTCCCAAGGGTCGCCGACGCGAACGCTGCCGTACGCTTTGACAAGCCGCGCCAGAAACGGATCGGCAATCGATTCGTGAACGATCAGTCGGCGGAGCGTCGTGCAACGCTGCCCAGCCGTCCCCACAGCAGCGAATAGCGCGCCCCGCAGGGCCAGATCGAAGTTTGCCGATTCGGTGAGAATAATCGCGTTGTTGCCTCCCAGTTCGAGCAACGACCGCCCCAGCCGTCGGCTGACCGCGGCGCCGACTTCCCGGCCCATTGCACAACTTCCAGTGGCGGAGATGAGGGGGAGACGGCGATCCTCGGTCATCGACTTGCCGATCGGATCGGCCTCTCCCACGCAAATCGAGAACACGCCCTCGAATCCATGCGGGGCCAGCACGCGATCGCAAATGTTCTGCACGGCGATTGCCGTCAGCGGCGTTTCTGTCGAAGGCTTCCAGATCACCGGATCGCCGCACACAGCGGCGAGAGCGGCATTCCAGGCCCAGACGGCGACGGGAAAATTGAAGGCCGTAATGACCCCAATCGGCCCGAGCGGATGCCACTGTTCGAACATTCGATGCTGAGGACGCTCGCTGGGCATCGTCAACCCGTAAAGCTGTCGTGAGAGACCGACGGCGAAATCGCACATGTCGATCATCTCCTGAACTTCTCCCAGACCTTCACTGCGGATCTTGCCCGCTTCCAGCGTCACCAACAGGCCCAGATCGT
>JAGVKR010000376.1 GCA_020050375.1 Planctomycetales bacterium | reverse complement strand
GAGCACGCGATCGAGCGGCGGGTCGGCGTGCAGGATTTCGTGGCGACGCTCTATCACCACCTGGGGATCGACGCGTCGCGGGTGCAGCTTTCGAATTTTTCGGGTCGCCCGATTCCGATCCTGCAGGATGGGAAGCCGATCCCTGAGCTGGTGGGGCGAGCATAGAGCCGAACGCGAACAGCAATGGATTCGCGTTGCCAAGAGTGACGAAATCCGAAATCGGCGACGACTGTGCTGGGAGACTGGAGTTTCGGACGGCAGTCGAGGTTCGAATTTTGACGTCTTTCATTGCAGCTCGTGGACGTCGTGCAGGACGCCGCGGGGGATGCAGACGGTGAGGACGGTCAATTTGCCGATCGCCTTGTGTTTGACTCCTCGCGGAACGTAAACGACCACTCCTGTGTGCAATTCGATTTCCTCCTCATCGAGGATCATCGTCCCCTGGCCGTCGGTCGCGTAGTCGATCTCGTCGGTCACGGCGTGATCGTGCAGCTTCGCGTTGTCGATCTCGCCGCGCAGCATGCCTCCCTTTGCCGCTGGCAACTCTCCTCACGCCGCGTTAATCTGGGGGCGTCCGCATGCTGCTCGAATAACGGTGGGCTGGCTCGATCAGGGACAGTCAAGAAACATTCTTGTGGATGGTTTCCGCGCAGCAGGGCGCGGCGGACCGTCGGAATGCCAATCTCAATCATCGGATGTTTTCCATGAACACCACAACCACGACGCTCGTCACACCGCCGCCCCCCTCCTCTGCCAAATCGCAGACGCGCCTCGTTTCGCTGGATCAGTTTCGTGGTTACACCGTCGTGGGGATGCTGCTCGTCAATTATCTCGGAGGCTACGAGGCCTGCCCGCAGGTTCTGAAGCACTCGCACGATTATTGCAGTTATGCCGATACGATCATGCCGCAGTTTCTGTTCGCGGTCGGATTCGCGTTCCGGCTGACGTTCGGCCGCCGCGTCCAGTTACAGGGGACAACCGCGGCATACTTCCGTGTGGTGCAGCGGATGCTGGGGCTGATGATCGTATCGCTCGTCGTCTACAACGTGGGAAGGCGGGCGGAATACTGGGAGGAACTGGTCGACCTGGGAATCTGGGGCGCGATTCGCGATCCGCTCAAGCGGGACTGGTTCCAGACGCTGATGCACATTGCGATGACGGGGCTGTGGCTCGTGCCGGTGATCCGCGCGAGCGCCCTCGTGCGGATCCTGTGGATCGCCGGATCGGCGATCGCCCACGTGTTGCTCTCGTATTGGTTCCTGTACCTGTGGAACAACGGCAGCGCCGATGCCTTTGACGGGACGATCTTCGAAAGGTTCAACTGGTACGTGGGCGGGAACGTCATCGACGGCGGGCCGTTCGGGTTCCTGACGTGGGTTGTTCCGGCAGGCATCGGGACGCTGGCTTGCGACGCCATTGCCGATGCTGCGGGGCGACCGAAGCTGGGGCGGCTGTTCGTCTGGTCGATCGTGATCATGGCGGCCGGCTGGCTGATGTCGTGCGGAACGCGGATGTACGACGTTCCGATCGGCGAAGATGGAAAGCTGCAGCCGGAATTGGCGCCGAGCGAAAAGGTGGAGTCGAATCCGTCCAGCGATGTCTCGGGCAAGGATCCGGCGCCGAAGAAGGCGAAGTCGCGCAATGCGGCCCTCTCGCGAAACCCGGTGGTGCCGCCGAAGGAAGCGTTCGATCGCTGGACGTCGGCCATCGCCGCCGGGAGATGGAACGAAGCCCTCGCGGAGCCGCCGTTTGTTCCGCCTCCGCACACAGCCGACTTCGAGATGGTGGAGTACAAGGTCAGGAAGAAGGTTAAAGTCAAGGAGATCGTCGACGGCCGAGAAGTGGAGGTCGAGAAGATCGAAGAGCAGAAGCGCGACAAGGAGCGGACGGTCGATCGGAGCGCCGACTACCGGAAATGGAACTACTGGATGATGAGCCAGCGCGGGGGCACGCTCTCTTACCCGCTGTTCTCCGCCGGTTTTTCGCTGTTGGTTTATGTCTTTTTTTACGTTGCCTGCGACATCTATCGGCTGCAACTGGCGTTCTTCCGCACGTTCGGGACGAATGCGCTTCTGGCGTACATCGTCCCCGATCTGACGGGGAAAGCCGTGCAGCCGTTCATGCCGAAAGACATGCCGTTCCTGCCGATGGTGATCGGCCTCTGCGTGTTCTTCTGGCTCACGTGGCTGTTCGTCCGGGCCGCCGAGAAGCAGGGGGCGTACATCCGCGTGTAGGGTTGTTGTGCTCGAGGCGAGTTTTGTTCACGGTTCACACGGGAGAGGCCAATTCGCATGAGCACGGCTCCGGTTTCGGCACGCATTTTGTCGCTCGACCAGTTCCGCGGCTACACCGTCGCGGGAATGTTCCTCGTCAATTTTCTGGGGGGGCTGGCGATCACGCATCACGTGCTGAAGCACAACAACACGCACTTCAGCTACGCCGATTCGATCATGCCGAGCTTTCTGTTCATCTGCGGATACTCGTACCGGCTGACGTTTCTCCGCCGGCTGCCCGAGCTGGGGTGGTCGGCGACTGCGGCGCGGTTCATCCGGCGGAGCCTCGCTTTGCTGTTGTTTTCGCTGATGCTTTACGGATTCAACGAGGCGATCAAATCCAGCAAAGAAAGCGTCGAATCGATTTCGATTTTCCTGGTGCTCCTGGTGAAAGCCAATCTCTGGGAGGTTCTGGCGCTCATCGGTGCGGTGCAGCTTTTGCTACTGCCGGTCATTGCTTCAACCGGTCGCGTGCGGGTCGTTGCCCTCGTCGTTTGCTCGCTCCTGCACACGATTATCTCGTGGTGGTTCAACTACGATTTCGTCTATGGTTGTGATAATCGGCTGGATGCCTTTCTCGGGACGCTCGGCAAGACGGCGTGGGACGGCGGGTGCTTCGGGCTCATTTCATGGTCGGTCGTGATGCTCGCCGGAACGCTCGCGCACGACGTGATGTCGCGCCACCGGCCCGCCGCCGCGGCGATCCGACTCGTCGGCTGGGGAATCCTGTTGCTCACAATTGGTTATGGACTCTCGTGCGTGTCGACGGTGTATGAGTCGACGGGGGTTCCCAGAAAGTTCAAGGCGACTCCTCCGCCAAAACAGGGGCCCGAGAAATCAGCCGGCACGAAAGAAGAAAACGGGGGGGACAAGACAGAAGAAAAGGCCGACGACAAGCCAGCTCCTGATCCCTCGATCGAGCTGGCGAAAGTTCTCACGAAAGTCCTGGCGATCGATCCCCCGAAAGACCTTCCCCAGGAACTTGTCAGGAACCTGGCAGAGGAGCCAACGAAAGAGATTGCGAAGGACATCGTGAAGGAGCTCGCGAAAGAGCTGTACAAGCAAGCGCCGCCACCAAAGGCCGAGCCGCCCAAGGGGGAATTCGCCGAGTCCCCGGTCTGGCCGCCGTTTGAACTCGCAGGCGGTCGAGAGCCAAAGTCGTTTCTGGCGACGGCTCCCTTCGTGCCGCCTCCGCCCCCCGACATCCTGCCGAAGAACTACTGGATGATGGACAAACGCGTCGTGTCGCAGTCGTTTATCCTCTTCGCAACCGGGTTCGCGTTCGCTTTGTACGGGCTGTTCGTGCTGGTCTGCGACGTCGGGCGGCTCGAGCTGGGGGTGTTTCGCACGTTCGG
>JAGVKR010000100.1 GCA_020050375.1 Planctomycetales bacterium | reverse complement strand
CCGGGTTACACGATCGCTTGCGAGTGCTACACCGAACAGGCCCGCAAGCACTTTCAGGGATCGCTGAGCATGGCCCACGCCGGCCGCGACAGCGGCGGTTCGCAATTCTTTCTGACGCACCGTCCGACGCCCCATCTGGATTACCAGGAAGGCAAGGCCGAGAGCAATCACACCGTCTTCGGGCGAATCCTCAAAGGGGTCGACGTCGCGGTGGCCCTGAAAAAGGGAGACAAGATCGAAAAAGCGACGGTCATCCGCAAGCGCGACCACAAGTACGTCCCCGAAACGCTGACCGAGAAGCGGACGCGCGGTACGAAGGGCGGAAAGCCGAAGACGGAGGAGTAGCCGGTGCGACGATGCCCCCATTTCGGTTTTTTGCGTTTTGACTTTCCTTAGACATTTTTCTTTCGTGCTTCCCCAGAGGCTGGCGCATTCGCATGGAATGACCGAAAGTCAAATGTCTCAAGAAATCCGAAAGCAGAAATGACAAAAGGGGGCAGCGCGCAGCATCACTTGCGACTGTTGAAAAACCGGTCGATGCGAACAAGCTCGCGGGGCAGGTAGCGGATCGCCGTATAGTGGCCGGCGTCGATCCATACCAGCTCGGGCTCCTGGCCGATCGAATCCCAAAGCGCCCGCGCGCTCTCGGGGGGGACAACCTCGTCGTTCTTCGCGGCGATCATCAGCACCCGCCGCCCTTTCAGCAGATGGCCGTGCGTCGCCGGATCGACCGGCGCCAGCGCCTGGCGGAACGATTCGGCGGTCCCTCCATCGGCGATCCATTTCTCGCGAAACTCGCGGGCCTCGCGAGTGTCGTTCGCCCAGAGAAGGTCGGCCAACCGGCCCCCGCCGAGGAACACCGCCACGCTCCCCAGTCGCGGCTCGCCCGACGCTGCCAAGGCCGACATGATCCCTCCCAGGCTGATCCCGGTGATTCCCAGCCGCTCGGCGTCGACTTCGGGCCGGTGGGCCAGCCACGCGGTCGCCAATCGGATGTCGAGGACGGCTTGCGTCATCCCTTCGACGCTTTCGGCGGGGATACGGGAAATCATCCGTCGCGGTGAATCTTTGCCGCGGCGCTCGCCGTAATAGGGCATTTTGACGAACAGCGCCGCCACGCCGTGTTGCGCCAGATGCTGCGCCACTGTTTCGGCGAGGAGAAAATCACCGCCGAGAATGTGAAGCACAACGCACGCGGGGAAGGGGCCGGGGCCAGCCGGCTGGAAATACTCGGCATACACCGTGTTGTTCTCGCGGACGGCCGTTGCGACCGGCGAGGGGAACGTCACCTTCAGCATCCGCACCTGGCTCAGGCTCCGCGCGAGCCGGGCATCGTAAGTGAACTCCTGTGGCTTCAGTCGGAAGTGCGCGGGAACATCTTCTTCGAGCGACGTCGGCTCGAAACGGACATTCCCCCCAAGCGCCACTTCGACGAACTGCGGCTTCACCGGCGGTGTCGGCCCGTCGGCGCGGGCAACGGACGCACCGGCCAAAACGACGACGAGCGATGACACGATTCGCAAAGGGTTATTCATCAAAACCCATAATTCGGGTTGCGAGCGTCGAAGTCGGCGTTGGTCAGACGGACGTTCGTCTTGAGATTGCTGTACGTGTACTCTTCGATGAGGGGGGGCTTCTCCCCCGCGCGGCGCGGAAAACCAAACCGCTCGGCCCGGATCGGCAATTTCGTTTCTTTGTCGAAGTACAGCCGGCTGAGGTGGAAACGCAATTCGCGCCGCTGCAGCTTATGTGTGATCTGAAGCGCCTCGCAGGCGACTTCACCGAGCTTGGCGTTCGGAAAAAATTTGACATCGACCTCTTTCGGATCGGAATTCTTCATCTCCGATTCCCAGATCTGATGAGCCGTCTCGAGCATGTTTGAGATGCCGATCCTTGTCAGCGGGTAATGGTTTTCTTCCATCACCTCCCGACCGTTGGGGCGAATCGAGACCGTTCCGGCGATCGCCTTGATCCCCATTTCGTGGGCGAGCACGTTGCCGCCGTTGGCTCCGGCCACGTAAATCACTTCGCGCCCCGCCTCCTGGCCCGAGCGATTCTTGAGATACACGCTGAACGGCTTTTCGCGGAGCTTGATCTCCATCACCTGCTTCACCATCCGACCGTTGATCAGCTCGTTTTTGGTGAAGATGGCGGTGTAGTCGCGAACTTCTTTGAGCGCCTCGCGGCTTTCGCTCGCGTATTCCATCGCGCGGAGGAGTGGGTGCGGCTCTTCTTCGTCGGCAGCGGCCGCAGGGGCGTTTTTTGGCGCCGTGACCCGCGGGCCCTGCGCCACTCCAACTTCCGCCGCCCATAGCAGCAGCCCAACCCCGACGACAGCAAGCGCCGGAGCCGAAAACCGGCCGGGGAAAAATTCACGAAAACGCGTGCCGGAACAGGCCATCATCGGTCGTCCTCACCAGAGCCATAAACCACGAGACCGGCTTTGATCCAACAGGCCGGTTGCTTCGTTTTACAAAACGCGGGGCGCGAACGCCAGAACAAGCAAGTTGTATGCCGCCTCGGGGAACGCAGGGGGAACGCAGGGGGAACGAACGATTTCGCCTCCCCAGGTTCACCCGATTTGCCCAATCGGCATCATCGCACCGTTTTTGAAGGGGCCGGTCGGGTCCGATCGCTCTCCTTGATTCAGGCGAATTGTCAACCGTACAATCACCGTCAACCTTTCTGCCGCACTCGTTCTGAGGAGACCGCTCATGGGATTGCTCGACAAATTTCGCGCCGAACTGATCGACATCATCGAGTGGGTCGACGACGACCGGCACACGCTCGTCTGGCGGTTTCCGCGATACCAGAACGAAATCAAGAACGGGGCCCAACTCATCGTCCGTCCCGGTCAGATGGCGATTTTCGTCCATCGCGGGCAAATCGCCGACGTCTTCGAGCCGGGCAACTACACGCTCAAGACCGACAACCTGCCGATCCTGAGCACGATTCAGGGATGGAAGTACGGCTTCAACAGCCCCTTCCGATCGGAAGTCTATTTCGTCAGCACGCGGCAGGTGACCGATCTCAAGTGGGGAACCCCCAATCCGATCATGCTCCGCGACGCCGATTTCGGGCCGATCCGGCTGCGCGCGTTTGGCACCTACGCGCTCAAATGCACTGAGCCCAAAGCGCTCCTCAAAGAACTGGTTGGGACAGACGGCGTCGTCGAAGCCGACGAAGTCGGCGAGCTGATGCGCTCGATCGTCATGACGGCGTTTGCCGACATGCTGGGTGAATCGAAAGTCGCCGCGCTCGATCTGGCGGCCAACTATCGCGAGATGTCGGAGCAACTCCGCAAGCACGTCGTCGAGCGGGTGGACGATGAGTACGGTCTCGACGTGCCGCAGTTGTTCATCGTCAACATCTCGCTCCCCGAAGCGGTCGAGAAAGCGCTCGACACGCGGACGAGCATGGGAGTGATCGGCGACATGAACAAATACCAGCAGTACCAGATGGGGACGGCGATGACGACCGCCGCCGCGAACCCCGGCGGCGGCGCTGCCGAAGGAATGGGCCTGGGGATGGGCTTCGCGATGGCCAACCAGATGGCGCAGAATCTGAATCGCGCCAACGCTAGCGCGGCCGGCGGTCCTCCGCCACT
>JAGVKR010000489.1 GCA_020050375.1 Planctomycetales bacterium | reverse complement strand
GCGGAACGAATGGACTGACCTCATTTAGCCCCCCGTGAATCACGGGGGGCTAAGTACACTGGGTCGCCGGGGCTGCCCCTCGGTGGTTCTTTCCGATTAACCGACAAAATAGGAAAATTCTCACAAGTCCGCCGGTCCAGCCAAACGATACATAAGGCAACGAGTGCGGCCGCAGGTCGTTGTGCCGCAGGTAGAGTCTCTATTTTCACGTCTTTCACGTCCGAAAATCCGGAGAGAAGCATGGATGGCCTCCGCAAATTGACGCAGCGAATTACCCTTCTGGCCGGCCTGTGGATGCTCGCCGGAAGCAGCAGCGGCTGTCTGGGCTTCCCAGGACTGGGCGGTCCGTCGGGACTGCTTTGGGCGGGAGGCTTGTTGAATCAGAGCTTTCTGTTCTCGAAGTTTTTCGTGACCACGCCGCTGATTCCCATCAGCCCGTACTGGAGCCAGGAAATCGAAGACACGATGTGGGAAGAGGAACGGTACAGCAAAGTGCCGATTCTCGACCCGGTCGAAGGCGAAAATGCCCCATTGTTCTGCATGGATTCCCCGTCTCCCGACGAAGTGATGCGGGCGCTCCCCGACGACACCAAAGGGGGCTGGCCGTTCATTGCCGAGACCGCCCGCAACAACGTCAAGATTGTGACCGAGCCGATCGTCGACAAGCTCGACGAATGTCGCTTCTACCCGATGGTCGGCCCGGCCCGAAAGCACAGTTGCCACTATAAGTGCACCGTCTACTACGAGAAGATGGTTCACTCCGACTGGCCGATTCCCTACTCCCACAGCGACCATGTGATCGACGTCGTCTATGTCGACCACGACCACCTGATTCGATGTGCCGGCCCGGAAACCCCCGGCAACTGATCCTCATTCGCGGCGGAGCATGAGTCACGGCCCAACCTTACAATCAAGACCGATCAACAGCCCGGCTGCCTTTTGCAGTCGGGCTGTTACCCGTTTCAAGCCGGCTCGCCCCGAGAAACCCCTCAAGACTCAGGTCTCAAGCCCCACGAGCCGGCTTGCCCCGATGAATCGGCCACGGATAGAATCTCCCGAGGGTCGCAAGCCTGGTCCCGAGCGGCAGTCGAGATGGCGTTGTACGCAACGGTGAAAACGAGCGGTCAAGCGGGAAGTGCGCAGCGCGCCGGGCGCGGCCGCACGTGCCGTGTCGTCTGCAGCCTGCTCTTTGTAATCGCTCTTTCAGCGACGCTCGCATCTGCCGCCGACGATCCGCTTGTCGAATATCGCCTCGCGGTCGGGTTCTACAACAAAGAGCAATGGAAGCTTGCCGCGGAGACCTTCAAGACGTTTCTGACGCAGAATCCCCAGCATCCCAAGGCTGAAACCGCGCGATATTTCTTCGCGCTGTCGCTGGTCAAGCTCGACGATTTCAAGCAGGCGCGCGACGTCTTGCGCAACTATGCGAAAGATTATCCCGAGGGGCGAAACGCTTCGGGGGCCCGGTATTGGACCGGGCATTGCAGCCTGTCACTTGACGATTATCCCGCGGCCGAGCAGGAGCTGACGGCGTTTCTCGAAAAATCGAAAGACGACCCGCTGCGGGCGTGGGCCCTCCCGTACCTCGGAGACGTCGAGCTTCGGCTCAAGAAGCCCGAGGCGGCTATCCTGCATTTTCAGGAAGCTCTCAAAGACTATCCCGCAGGGGCCATGGTGGAAGATGCCAGGTTCGGTCTGGCGCGCGGCTACGAGTCGTTGAAGCGATTTCCCGAGGCGATTGAGGCCTACCAAAAAGTCGCCGAAAATCGGGGCGGATTGCGGGCCGCCGAAGCCAGGCTGAATCTGGGTTCGGTGTACTTCGACCTGGGCCGGTTCGCCGAAGCGGCCAAGGCGTACGAATCGCTTGAGCAACAGTTTCCACAAAGTCCGCAAGCGCCGCTCGCGCAGCTCAACCAGGGCTTCGCCCGTTACCAGTTGGGCGAGTTCCCGCAGGCAGTGGCCCAGTTCGAGAAGGCGGGCCGGGCGGAAAAATACGCCGCCGAGGCGGCGCTGTGGAAGGGGCTCAGCCTGAAAGCGCTCCCCGACCTCCCGAAGGCTGCGACCGTTCTCGAAGCCGCCTACCAGAAGAATCGCGAGCGGCCGATTGCCGAGAAGCTCCTGTATCAGTGGGCCGACTGCGAGCAGCGTCGCGGCGCCTTCGACAAGGCGCGCGAATTATTCCTGGAAGTGGTCCAGCGCTGGCCGAAGGGAACGCTGGCCGACGAGAGCCTCCACGCCGCCTGTCAGGCCGCGGTGAATGCGGGCAACCTCCCCGAAGCCGAGACGCTTTTGGCCCGGTTCGATCGGGAGTATCCCGGCAACAAGCTGCGGCTGCGACAAGAGATTCTGAAGGGGCGCGTCCTGGTGGCCCGTAACGACCTCCCCGGTGCCGCAAAGCAATTCCAATCGGTGATCGACGCCACCGAGATTGAAAGCACGGGGACGCAGGCCCGCTATTATCTCGCCGATGTGCTGCAAAAACGCCGCCAATTCGCCGAGCTGATCGAAGTGACCGCGCCCGTCGCGGCCCTTTGGGAGAAAGGCCCCGGTCCGATCGAATTCGCCGGAGTTTTCGTGCTTCGCGGGATGAGCTTTCTCGAATTGGCGCGGGCTGCCGCGGCGACCGAGAAGCCCGGTTCCCCCGCCCCCGAAAGGCTCGAACGGT
>JAGVKR010000684.1 GCA_020050375.1 Planctomycetales bacterium | reverse complement strand
CGCCACGAGCGCCGCGCAACGGATGCGATCGGCCGTCTGCGTGCCGTAAAGCGTGCGCCCCGGGATCTCTTTGTCGCTGATCAGTTCCATCAGCAGGGGGACGACCGGCGTCGCCTCCGGGCCGATGGCGCCGGCGGCCTCGACCAAAGCGACGGTCGTGCGGGAAGTCAGCGGGGCTTCTTGCAACAGATCGACGATTGTGGAAATCGCGGCGACGGCCTGCGGCCCGATTCGAGCCAAAACCTGGGCCACCTGCTCCTGGGTGCCCGAACCGCCGTCGCGCAGGAGCTCGATGAGTCTCGGCATCGAATCGACCGCATTCACTCCCAGCCCGCGCAAGCCCGCCAGCGCCAGCGTGATCGTTTCGGCGCTGTGACTGTTGAGTTGCTCGGCCAGAAGCGACGCCTGTTTCCGAGCTGCGGCCGGATCGATTCGCGACAACAGGTTCCCGGCGCGAGTCGCCATGCGCGGAGATTCGTCGTTCAGATGATGGACGAGCAACGGCGACACGATTTGCGGCTCGGCGCCGATGTCGATCAGCGTTTCGAGAATCTCCCCGATGTCGTATTCCACCGGCGAGTCGAGCAGCTTCAGCAGCGCCGGAATCGCCGGAGCAGCGTCGCGGCTCAGCGACCGCAATGTGAATTGCAGCCACGACAAATGAGCCGGAAGGGGCGCTTCGAGCCGCGAAACCAGATCAGGAACGGCGACCGTGGCCGCCGACCCGAACCGGGGCAGATTTGCGACCGCGGTGTTGGCGACATTCGGGTTTTTGTCGTGGATCCAGCGAATGACTTCCGAGAGCTCCGCCTGCTGGTCGAGAAGCAGCGCCACGATGGCCGCTTCTCGAACCGGAGGGCTGGAATCTTTTACGGCTCGCCTGAGCGCGGCGGTCGCTTCGGGGGAATATCCGCGAATGCGCTGCAGAATCTGCACGGCCTGCAAACGCGCGTTGGGATCGGTGTTCTTCAACAGGGGCAAAACTGCCGGCATGGCCGTCGCCCTCATCTCGCAGAGCGCGTCGGCCGAAGCGAGCCGAACGTTTCCGTGACGATCGAGCAGCAATCGGGCAAGAGCGGCGGCCGTCTCCGGCGACTCTCGATCGAGTCTGCCCAGCGCCGTCGCCGCATGTCCACGAACCATCGAATCGACGTCGGCAAGGCGGGCCAGAAGCGCCGGGGTGTAAGGTCGTGCGGCATTCCCTGTGCGAAGCAGCGCCAGGATTGCGTCTCGGCGGATGCGCGGGTCATCGGCCGTCAGCAACGCAAGCAATTGCGGCAGCGCCGCCTCTCCGTTTTCGTCCAGGATCGCGAGCGGTCGGATCCGCGTTGTGCCCAGTGAAATCGGCGCGGCGCGGAAATCATTCGTCCCTTTTCCGGCCAGGTTCTGCTCGCTTTGCCACCACGCAACCGCCGTCACGCTCGCGAGCACGGCGATCCCCAGCAAGGGCCGGTAGTGCCGCGTGCCAACCTGAGGGTCTGAAGGAAATCTGCCGAACACGGACACGTCCCTCCCGATGCGCTTCGTCACCTTACACCGATTCACCCGGCCTGACAATCCAAATCTCCGGCGAGCCGCTTCCCAATCGCCCGCAAAATCCGGGCATTCGTCATCTCCCGGCGCCGATTCAGCCGGATATTCGACAAAGTCGGCCGCCGTCATTTCCAGCAACTTTGAGTTGCCTTCCCCGTCGGCTATGATGCGCTGATGCCCGATTCTTCACCGCAGCCGTCCGACAGTTCCGGTCCGCGCCTGATGCCGTTCCAGGCTCCTCAGGGAGACTTGGCAATTCTCGCCGGATCGGGCAATCCGCAACTCGCGCAGGCCATTGCTCGCGAGCTGGGAGTCCGCGTCTCGCCTTCGCAGGCCCAATATTTCAGCGAGGGGAACGTTTTCGTGCGCGTCCTCGAAAACGTGCGCGGCCGCGACGTTTACGTGATTCAGGGTGTGCATTACCCCGTCAACGACAACTTCGTCGAGCTGTTGTTCTGGATCGACGCCTTGAAACGGGCCAGCGCCCAACAGGTGACGGCGGTCATTCCCTTTTTCAGCTATTCCAAGGGGGACAAGAAAGACGAGCCGCGCGTTTCGATTCGCGCACGCGTCTGCGCCGACGCGATCGAAGCCGCCGGTTGCGACCGCGTGCTGACAATGGACCTGCACAGCCCGCAGATTCAAGGGTTCTTTCACATCCCGGTCGATCATCTCTACGGGCGGCACGTCCTGTGCGAGCATATTCGGCAGCTCAACATTCCCGACCTCGTCGTGTGCAGCCCCGATATCGGCTTTGCCAAGGACGCCTCGTCGTTCGCCAACCTGCTCGGGACGCCGGTCGCGATCGGCAACAAGACCCGCCCCGCCCACGACGAGAAGGCGGTGGTCCTCGAAGTCATCGGCGACGTTCGCGACAAAAACGTCCTCTTGGTCGACGATTTTACAATCTCGGGCGGCACGCTGATCGCGATGGCCAACAAGCTCAAAGAGCGCGGCGCGCGCGACATCTACGCCGCCGTGACGCACGGCGTGCTCTCGAAAGGGGCCGCGCCCAAGATCGGCGCCAGCGTCATCAAACGGATGTTCATCACCGACACGATCGAGTGCCGGCTCGACCCGTACCCGGATAACGTCACGGTGGTCACTGTCGCCCCGCTGTTCGCCCAGGCCATCCGCTCGGTGCACGATCGGACCAGCGTGAGCAACCTCTTTCCGGAAAAACCGGTCGCGAAGAAGTGATGAGCAGTTAACGGGGTGCGGGAAATGAGTTCGAGGTTGGAAGTTCGGTGTTGGATGTTGGATGTTCGGTGTTGACGTTCGGAGCGCGTCCACTGTGCAGCGCGACCCCCCCTGCCCCCCCCTTCCTAAGGGGGGAGCCGGGCCGCGTCAACGCGGCGGCGAAACCGCAAGCGTGCATGGACGTCTTCCCTGACCCCTGACCCCTGCCGCCTGATCCCTGATCCCTGATCCCTCGTCCCACGTGCTATCGCGAAACGATGCCACGCAGGCAATCCGGGTCATTATGATCGAGCACGGGGAGATTCTCGGCGGGAAACAGATGGTTGTACTTGAGTCCGCTCCCCGTGTTGAACAGGACGATCTCTTCCTCCGGCTTGAGCCAGCCTGACGCAAGCAACCGCTCGGCGGCTTTCCAGACAGCGCCACCTTCAGGGCAGGCATAAATTCCCTGGTGCCGCGCCAGATCGCTCACGCCGGCGAGCAATTCGTCGTCGCTGATCGTGAGCGCCGTGCCGCCACTCGCGCGGACGGCGTG
>JAGVKR010000202.1 GCA_020050375.1 Planctomycetales bacterium | reverse complement strand
GCAGTGGCCGATCATGCACGCCGTTTTCGACGGCGTCACCCGCGACCAGATGATGGCCCGCCACCAGTCGAATCACATCCAGGTCGTCTATGTCCCGGATGAATCACAGGCCCACCGCGCCGCGCGGATCAAGGCGGCAGCGCTCTCGGAACTGGGGCTCGAAGTGTGCCTGTGCGGCGATGTGCGATTATCATGATTTGAGCCGGGAAAATCCGAAAGACAAATGTCGAAGGAAAATCCAAAAGAAGTAAACCAAAAGGGCGGGCCTTTGGATTTTTGATCTTTTGCGTTTCCTTCGTCATTTGGGTTTTGTCATTCCCACCTTCTGCACCGCCGGTCGGGTCATGCCGATTTTGCCGAAGATCCACAACGCGCTCAACCTGCGCCGGTCCGTGAGGGTGTGTTTCACTTCCCGAAGGCGGTTTGACTCCCGCCGCGTGTGACCTAACCTTTGGTGATATTTTTCATCATTGGCCTTCATGCGCGGTGACGGAGGTTCGGAGCAGCCGGACCATCGCCGCAGTGCGGGCCTGTGGTTCCGGCCGCCTGGCCGTGGCCGATGCCCGGTGCACCCTCCGAGTCACGCTCCCGCTGCTGCGATGGATAAGCAGAACCGCCGCCTCTCACCACTCGAGTTTTTGGCCCAGTTGAAGGCCGGAGCGAAACCGTCAAAAGGCTCGGCTGCCAAAGGGGGGACTGCGCTCGACCAGACCATCGAAGTGACCGACCTCAGCGCCGCCGCCAAAGCCGCGGCCCTATTGCAACAGGCAGCCGGAGGGCTGGACGGGGCGGGCGACTCGGCATCCACCGCCGAGCAGGACGCGGGCAACCTCAATCAGTTGTTCGAGCGCGTCAACATTTTGCTCGGGCAGGCGCAGCCCGTCGACGAGAAGCACTATACCCCGCCCGAGCCGCAGACTCTCGCCGAAACCGGGCTGACGAGCGAAGACGTCGAAAGGCTGGTCCTCAAATACCTCCTCGCCCGCGGTTCAGCGATCGGGCGGCGGATCGCGCAGCAGATCTGCCTCTCGTTCGGGCTGGTCGATCCGCTCCTGAAGGCGCTCAAGCAGGAACAGCTCATCGTCTTCAAGGGCGCGGCGACGATGGGGGACTACGAATACGCCCTCACCGAGCTGGGCCGCGAACGGGCCCGCCGCTACACCGAAGAATGCACGTACTTCGGCTCGGCGCCCGTGTCGCTCAAAGATTATCTCGAGGCGATGGCCCGCCAGAGCATCGCCAAGCAGCACGCGACCGAGCCCGAGCTCCGCGAGGCCTTCGCCGATCTGATCATCAACGAGAAAATGCTCGCCAAGCTCGGCCCCGCGATCAACTCGGGGCGCGGGATGTTTCTGTTCGGCGCGCCCGGCAACGGCAAGACGAGCATCGCCGAGCGTGTCACCAACTGCTTCGGCACGACGATCTGGATTCCCCGCTCGCTCGGGATCGAAGGGGACATCATCCGCATTTTTGACCCGGCGATTCACGAGCTCGTCACCGAGGTGGCCAGCGAGGGGATCTTCAACGTCTCGGGGATCGATCAGCGGTGGGTCAACATCCGCCGGCCGACCGTCGTTGTCGGCGGTGAATTGACGATGGCCGAGCTGGAAGTCAAGCAGAACCCCGTCACGAAGATCTGCGAAGCGCCGCTGCAATTGAAGAGCAACTGCGGGACGCTCGTGATCGACGACTTCGGCCGCCAGCGGATGCCGGTCGACGAGTTGCTCAACCGCTGGATCGTCCCGCTCGAAAAGCGCTACGACTACCTCAATCTTCCGTCAGGCAAGAAGATTCAGGTGCCGTTCGACCAGATCATCATCTTCTCGACCAACCTCGAGCCGAAAGATTTGGTCGACGGAGCGTTTCTGCGGCGAATCCCGTACAAGATTCAGGTCGCCGATCCCTCGGAGGAAGAGTTCCACAAGCTGTTCCAGGTGATGGCGCCGCTCCTGGGCTTCCAGTACGACAAGACCGCGGTCGACTATCTGGTGGCGACGCACTACAAGCCGATCAAACGCCCGCTGCGCGCCTGCCAGCCGCGCGACCTCTTGCTGCAGGTCCGCAACTACTGCATGTACCACTGCCTGCCCAAGGTGATGACCCCCGAAGCCTTCGACTTCGCCTGCGAGAACTATTTCTCGATCATGTAGGAAGTCAAAACAGCTCTTCCAGCGGACGACCTCCGCCGACGATGCTGACCGGGCGGCCCGATGAGTCTTCGTAGTGCGTGTCGAGCGAAATTCCCAGCGTGTGGTAGATCGTGGCGAGGAGGTCGAGCGGCGTCACGAGTCGCTCCCGAACGCCTCCCCCGAACTTCTCGCTGGCCCCCACGACGCGGCCTCCCTGAATGCCCCCGCCTGCGAGCATCACAGAGAAGCAGTCGGCCCAGTGATCGCGGCCGGCGTGGCCGTTGATGCGCGGCGTTCGTCCGAATTCACCAACGCAGTAGACAATGACGTCGTTCAGCATCCCGCGGCCGCCCAAGTCGTCGATCAACGTGGCGATCGCCCGATCGAGCGGCGGGAGGTGCTCGTCGAGACCTTTGACAATGTCGTTGTGGTGATCCCAGTTGCCCGTGTTGATGTTGACGCAGCGTGCGCCCGCTTCGATCAGCCGCCGGGCCAATAGCGCGCTTTGCCCGTACCGGTGCCGGCCGTATCGCTCGCGCAACTTGGGATCTTCGCTGGCGATGTCGAACGCGGCGCGGACCCGATCGCCGGCGACCATCTCCAGCGCCTGGCTCTTGAACGTATCGAGCCCCTGCATCACGCCGCTCTGATCGACGTCGCGGCGGAGCGTGTCGAACGACTTCAGCAGCGTGCGGCGGGAATCGACGCTGCGCGTCGTCAGCCCGCCCGGCAGCGACAGGTTCGGTACCTTGAAATCGGCGGCGTTCGGATCAGCGCCCACCTCGAACGGATTGTACGCCTTCCCGAGATAGACCGCTCCCTGATACCCGAATGCTTCCGACTTGGGGATTGTTACATACGCGGGCATCTGCGATTCGCGGGCCCCTTGTGCGCGGGAAATCACCGACCCGAATGACGGTTTTTGCGCGGCGTTGCGGGCGAGCGTCGGGCCGAAGCACCCTGTTTGCATCCAGTGCGCCGACGGGGCGTGAATCCCGTTTTCATGATGCACCGAACGGACGAGCGCGATCCGATCCATCACCTGTGCCTGAAATGGCAATCGCTCGCCGAGCACGATGCCCGGTGCGTTGGTGGCGATCGGATCGTACGTCCCGCGGTACTCGGCGGGGGCATCGGGCTTGAGGTCCCAGGTGTCCTGCTGGCTCACGCCGCCGTCGGTCCAGAACACAATCAGCGACTTGTTGCTCGACGAGCGTCCATCCTCCGCCGCTTGTGACTCCAGCCGCAAAAGGTCGGCCAGCCCCAGCCCGAGCAGTGGGACGCCGACTTGCAGGAAGTTTCGCCGCCGGATGCGGTCGCAGTTACGGAACGTGGTTCCGTCGATGTGCAGCATGCCTGAAGGCTCCGGAGACGATCAGTGATTGAACAGGAATTCATTGGTGGCTAGCAACGACCACAGCAGCGAACGGCAGGCTTCCCCCAGGTCGGGCTCCGTCGCCAGAAAGTCGGTCGCAGTTTTCAGCTCTTCCGATCGGGGACGACGACCCAAAACACGGAGAAACACTTCTGCGGCCCGTTCGGCGTGCGACTTGTCGCCCGTCGCCAGTCGTTTTGCGTAGCCGTTGTCTGCCGTCAGCTTTCGCTGGATTTCCTCGGAATTCACCAGCTCCAGCGCTTGTGTGAGAGCTGGCGCGTCAACCCGTTCGCATTCGCACGACGACATGCGGGACGGGCGGCCGAACACGTCGAGAAAATGGGCCGTCACGTTTTCATCGGGCAGGTCGATCGCGCGGGTGCCGGCCGGCAGCTTGCCGCCGCCCCCGGAAAAATCGGTCGGAGCATCCAACACCTGGCTGATTCCATCGAGCAGCACTTCAGCAGTCAAGCGCCGTGGCAGGAATCGGGCGAACGACTGCGTATCCCCCACGTTCCCTTCGTCAGGATCCGATGTGAGACCGTAAGCCCGGGTGCTCGTGATCGTTCGAATCAGGTGCTTGACGTCGTAGCCGCTGGCGACGAAATCGGCGGCCAGCGCGTCGAGCAGTTCGGGGTTGCTTGGCGGATTCGTGCTGCGCGCGTCGTCGATGGGATGGATGATCCCGCGCCCGAGAAAATGAGCCCACAGGCGATTGACCATCGTTCGCGCGAAGAAGGGATTATCCGCCGCCGTCATCCAGCGGGCGAGGCTTCGTCGCGGATCGTCGCCCTGGGCCAGATCGAAATCGCTCCCTCCCAGCGCCCGCGGCAGAACGCGCTCGCCGGTGCGCGGATGGAGCACGTCGCCATTGTCTTTCAGATAGATCATTTCATCAGTCGGCACCTCGGCGTCGGCGAAGCCTCCTTTGCGGCCGACACGGGCGAAGACCGCCGCGAGGCCGTAGTAGTCGGACTGGCTCCAGCGCTCGGCAGGGTGATGGTGGCACTGGGCGCACTGGATCCGCACTCCGAGAAACGCCTGGGCGACCGACTCGACGTACTCGGGCGATTTACGAACCGTGCGGAACCAGATCGCCGGCGGATTCTCATTCTGATTGCCACTTGCCGTGAGAATCTCGGAGACGAACTGATCGTAGGGCTTGTTGGCGGCGATCGAATCGCGAATCCAGCCGGCGAACAGGGCCGTTCCCCGCCGCTGTTTGCTGGTCGAATAGCCAGCGCCGCGGTTTTGCAGAATGTCGGCCCATTTCAGGGCGAAATAGCTCGCGTATTCCGGACGATTGAGCAGGCGATCGACCAGCCGGGCCCGCTTGTCCGCTCGCTGATCGGCGAGGTATTCCACAATTTCTTGCGGCGTTGGAAGCGTGCCACAGATGTCGATCGTCACCCGGCGGATGAATGTCGCATCGTCGGCAAGCGGCGAGGGAGCGACGGAGAGACGTCTCCATTGTTGGAGCATCAGGCGATCGAATTTCAAATCGCCGAGTTGCCTTTCCAATTGGTCGAGTCGCTGTGTGACAGTGGCTGCGCGGGCTTCATCGCTCGCGAAGGGAATCGCCGCCTGAAACGTCGCCAGCTTATCGCCGAACCGGGCCATCACGGCGATCAGGCCGTTCTGCGTGCTCGTACGCACGAGGCCGTTCGCATCGACCGCAGCCAGATCGGGTTCGTTGGATTGATAGACGGCCTGGCGCGTCACGTCGCGCGACGTGCCATCTGAGAAGTAGGCGGTGACGAGCAGTTGCTGCACGGCCTTGGTCCCGAGCACCCGCTGCCGTGGTGAAAGCTCGATGCGTTCAAGTGACGGATCGGCCGCCGTCGGCGGGACGGCCCCGCGCGCAATCCATTCGCGCACGATCCGACCATCGTCGCTCTCGCTTTCGAGCCGGCGTCCCCCGCCGTGCGGCAGGCCGCCGGCGGCTTTCAGCAACAGAAGACTTCGACCGGGGTCGCCGGGAAAAATCCGCCGCCCGCGCGACTCGGTGACGAGCGACTGGTAGTCGGTCTCGGGCTCGAATCCGAGCAAAGAGAGTTTGAACCCGTTCTGCCCTGTCGCCTTGCCGTGACATCCCCCGCCGTTGCATCCCAGTCGGGTGAGGACCGGAACCACGTCGGTGATCAGTCGAATTTGTGGCGCTTGGTCTTCCGAAAGAACGACGACGGGAATCTGCTTCAAGACTCCATCCGCGCGCACTTCAATCAGCGCCTCACCCTTGCCAACCGCGCGAATCAATCCGCTCGACGAGACCGTGGCCACATCGGCGTTGGTCGTCGTGTACTGTGCCGTGGTTGTTTCATCCAATTCCCGTTCGGCGAGGCGTGTGACCAGCAGTTGTTGCGTGCCCTGAGGGAAGAGCTTGTTGACGGCTGGCTCGACGACGATCTCGGCGGCGAATCCCTGTGAGGCGAGGCCGGCGACGACGACACCCGCCACGAGCAACGATCCGATCGTCGTCCCTGTTCGAGCCAGGCTGTGTTTCGCTGCAATCATGAACCCGCTTCCCTCTGCCGCCGGTCTGTCGGTGACCCCATCACCGGGATAATCGGACAACCTTGCCCCGGTATCAAGCCGGAATTCACACCTACTCGAGAATCTCCAGGTTGAAAAAGCTGCTTCCCTGATAAATCGGTTCGTCCTCCACGACCCCCACGCTGAACAGCCGCAGAAAGGCTTGCTGCCCCAAAGGGGCATCCGGGTTGACGATGATTTGCAGCGACCCCTTGTCGGTCTGCCCGACGAACGTTTCCCCCCGCCCGCGCAAGCCGACGACGTCGGTCACACGACCGGGGGCCGCCAGCTCGGTATGAGTTTTGCCAATGAACCCATTGCGGCGCTCGACGTTGTAGTTGACCTGAAATGTCTCTCCCCGTTTGACGCGGGTCGGGGCATAGGGGTCGATCTCGACGAAAAACGCCGCCGGCTGAACGTCGAACGTCACCGGATTGCTGTAGATTGCCACCGTCTCGGTCTTCTTGTCGGCGGTTGGAATCGTCGTCTCGCCCCGGACGACGAGCGAGTACCGGCCCGTTTCCAGTGTTGGCGGGAGATAGAAACTGAGATAGCCCTTCGTCTCTCCCGCCGGAATGGTCGCCGTCTGATTGCGGAGCTGATCGGGGAGCCCGGTGCCGATCAGTTTGACTGGCGCCTGATGCTCGCCGTCGCGCCGCTCCACCCGGATCGCGATATCGAGAATCCCGCCGGGGGCGTGTCGCGGTTTGAGCCGGCCATAGAGGTGATGGTCGATCGGCTCGTTGCCGTCGGCCGTGATTCGCGCGGCCGCTTCGCCGGCGACGCCGAGCGGAAGTTGCGATGTGATCCGCCCCCAGCCGGACGGCGTTCCGGCTCGAACGACCGTTCCGCCAAGCACCGGTCGAGAACCGGCCGATTCCGCGAAGCCTTCGAGCTTCAAATCGACGATCCCTGCGGCCGCGGAGCGATCGGCCGACATAACAACTGCAGCCCGATCGACTCCCGGCCCAAGCCACACCTCGGGGCAATCCAGCCCTTCGGGGAGATCCTTCGCGGCGACGCGAATGGCGCCGGTCAGGCCCCGATTTCGCAAAGCAATGATATCGAACACGGCTCGGCCGCCGCGCTGAAGATTGAGCGCTGCCGGATCGTCGTTGCGGGGTGCCGCGACGAGACGAAAATCGGGTTCCTCGCGCCTGAGGCTCAGCCGATACAACCGCCTCAGATCGGCCTGTACCCCTCCGATCAGGTTGCGAACCACCAGAAGATAACGTCCATCGGCGGGAACGACCCATCGCCCGGCCGGATCGAGATGGCTGGTGGGAAACGGCTTCCCGCCGACGTTTCGCGGCTCGTCATTGAGCGACAGTAGTTCTTGGCGGCCCGATCCGTGATAAACGCCGATTTGCAGGTCCACCGGCGAGTTGATCCTCTGTCCCAGCCCTTCGATAAATAGGACTTCGCCACGCCGGGCGTCGATCGCATACCAGTCGCGCTCGTCTGCTCCGGCGAGTTGGCCGCTCACCTCGCACGGATGAGTCAGCAGTTGAGCCGACGTCGGGGAATGATTGTCGGCAAGATCCTGAACGACGGGGACATCCGTCACGCCGATCACAAACGCCGCATGACTGCCGGGATAGTCGTAGAGGAAGCCATCGAGCATCGCCTGGGCCGGCTGCAATCTGACCGGCAGCGGCCACGAGGGTTGAGCCATCGACGCCGGGATCTCGACCTCGACACGATCAAATTCTACAGTTCCGGCTTCTGCCTTCGTGGCGATCGCCGGCGGCGTGACGCCGCTGCTGTTCTCGGCAATCGCCGGTCCGGCAGTCTTCTTGAGATTCCAGCCGTGGAGCGTCACCCGCGTTGCCTTGCCGCGCTCAACGACGCACGGCGTCGAAAACGCCACGCGCGGGCCGGTGTCGATTTCGAGCCGATAGTAATGCTCCGCACCACCCGAAAAAATCAGATCCTGGACTTTAACGAGATACGTTCCGTCGGCCGGAACGCGAAAGTCAATCAGCGGATCGGTGCCGTAATAGCCGCGGTTGACGGCCAGCCGTTGTCCCGCAGCGTCGAGAACTTCCAGGATGGCCCGCAGCCGCGAATCGATCCGCTCGGCCCAGCACTCGATGACGACGCGTTCGCCCCGTTTGGCGTCAAACCGGAAATAGTCCTGGTCCCCTTCTTTTTCGATCCGGCCATTGACGACGATGTTCAACGGAACCGACTGCGCCGACTGCCGCGATTCGTTCGGCTCGACTTCCAACTGTTCCACTCGCCGGCTGATTGAAAACGTTCGCGGTCCACTCAGGCCGTTTTCGCAGACTGCCCATAGGTCATATTGGCCGGGGGGGTCGCCGCGGGAATCGCCAATTGCCACCGGTTCGCGTCGAGCGATTTGCACTGCACGCCGGGCGCACTGCAATGG
>JAGVKR010000352.1 GCA_020050375.1 Planctomycetales bacterium | reverse complement strand
GTCACGGGGTTGTTGGCCGGCGCGCCGCTGCAGGTGAGCGGTCCGGCAGCAGGGCTGACGGTCGTCGTCGCGCAGTGCATCCGCGAATACGGCATCGAGGAATTGGGAGCGGTCGTGCTGCTGGCAGGAGTCTTCCAGGTGCTGGGAGGCCTGCTGCACCTGGGGCAATGGTTTCGCGCGGTGACGCCGGCGGTCGTGCAGGGGATGCTCGCCGGCATCGGTGTCCTGATCTTCTCCAGCCAGTTCCATGTGATGGTCGACGACAAGCCGAAGGAGACGGGAGTAGCCAACCTGCTGACGATCCCCGAGGCAATCGTCAAGGCGATACCGGACTTGCACGATCCCGATAACGCCGTGGAACGTGCCGCGCGGATGCGCCTGCTCAAAGAAACCGGGCTCCTGCACCTCAAGCAAACAGAAATCGGCGAAGAGGTCCATCACCGTCTGACCGGAATCGCCGCAACGCCTGCCACCCCGACAGACCAAACCGTCACGGACGCTCCGCAGCCGGTCGATGAAGCGAAATTGACGGCGCGGAAATCCGCCAAACAGCAACTGCACGACCTGGCCGCCGCGCAGAAGCTCGTGATCGAACGGCTGCGCGTCGCAAATGACTTCGAGCCGACGGAGGGGCTGCTTTTGGCCCAAGTGGCCAGCGCGAAGGCCCTTGTCGACCTCGAAGAGGGAAGGATCGACTCGGCCCGGCAATCGCAGGACGAAGCGGCGGACGCCATCGCCGGATTGCGGGATTCGCTCAAGAGTCACCGTTGGGCCGCTGGTCTCGGACTGCTGACAATCATCGTGCTGGTTGTCTGGCAGGCGACGTTCGCCCGCCGATTGAAATTTCTGCCTGCGCCGCTGATCGCCGTCGGCGTCGCCACGATCGTCGCCGTAGGTCTCGATTTGCCGGTATTGTACGTCGAAGTTCCCGACAATCTGCGGGAGGAAATTTTTCTGCCGTCGCTGGCGGAGCTGAAAAAGAGCTTCGAACCGGGACTGCTCCTGATGGCGGCCCAGATCGCGATTGTGGCCAGCGCGCAAACGCTGCTCAGTGCGACGGCGGTCGATCAGATGCACCGCGGGCCGCGGACCCGTTACGACAAGGAACTCATCGCCCAGGGGGTCGGGAATATGGCGTGCGGAGCGCTGGCAGCCCTCCCCCTGGCGGGGGTGATCATTCGATCGAGCGCGAATATTCAGGCCGGCGCCAAATCGCGCTGGTCGTCGGTCCTGCATGGAGTTTGGATGCTCGTGTTCGTCGCGGGGCTGTCGTTCGCGTTGCGGACAATTCCAACGGCGAGCCTGGCCGCAATCCTTGTCTACACCGGATACAAGCTGGTGAATATCAAGACGCTCAAGTCGCTGCTCGTCTTCGGCAGGAGCGAAGCGGCGATCTATGTCGGCACGATGGCCGCGATTGTGGCGACGGATCTTCTTTCAGGAGTTCTGTTCGGTCTGGGGCTGTCGATCGCCAAGCTGCTCTACACGTTTTCGCGTTTGCGGATCACGCTGCGTCACGATCAAAAACACAATCGGGCGACATTGTCGCTGCGTGGGTCAGCGACGTTCCTGCGTTTGCCAAAACTGGCCCGAGCCCTCGAAAAGATCCCGCCGGGGAGCGAGCTGCACGTCGACTTTTCGCGCCTGGCCTATATCGATCACGCCTGCCTCGATCTGCTCATGAACTGGCAGAAGCAGCACGAAGGAACCGGCGGCAAGCTGGTCCTCGACTGGCAGGCGCTGCGCGGGCGCTTTACGTCGGAGCCGGTGACGGGGACCGCTTCGAGCGATTCTCCGAAATCGCAACCAGCCTCCAAGCGCGGCTCGCGCCCGCGCGAGCATCATTCGTCAACTGTCGAGCCGGGAGATTGATGCGTTGTCGTAGCACGGACTGTTAGTCCGTGTGTGATGGCGAATCAAGCAAACGGAAACCCGCCAACTTGAATGATATCGCGTGATGGATTCCAATGACTTCCGTGGGACGATTACCGAATGAGTGAACAACGTTTACCCGTCCGACACACACGGACTAACAGTCCGTGCTACAGGTTGATCGGTAGCACGGGCTGTTAGCCCGTGCGAGACAATGCATCCTGAAGGGCCGAAGATGTGGAATCTCCCTGCTCCGCCCGGCTTTCAAGGATTGCGCGATGATCTGCCACTCGAAACGTACACGCGAAACCTTCCTCATTGGTGGTAAGAGGGGGCGACCTATTTCGTCACGTACCGCCTCGCCGACGCGCTTCCCCAATCCAAACTGCGGGAGTTGCGTGCGTTCAAAGCCGGCTGGGAGATACGGCACCCGCCACCACGGTCGTTCGACCTGCTCGGTGAGCCGGCGCGAGAAACGATGCAGCGGATTGAAGACTGGCTCGATCAGGGAATGGGGGAGTGTCTGTTGCGCGACCCCCCAGTCCGTGACATCGTTGCCGACAACCTGCATCACTTTGATGGGGCACGGTATGACCTCGGATGTTTTGTCGAGATGCCGAATCATGTGCACGCCGTCGTTCGGCCACTCAATCCGACTGATTGCGCGCTCGAAAAAATCCTGCAAACTGCAAAGGGATACACGGCGCTGAAGATCAACAGACTGCTCTCCGGACCCGGAAATCGCTGGCAGGAGGAATCATTCGATCGCATCATTCGCGATGAGGAGCATCTGTATCGGGTCATTCAATACGTCGGCCGCAATCCTGCCAGGGCGGGACTCGATCCGAATGCTTGCCGACGATGGATTCGCCCTTCCTGGGCCGAACTTGGGTGGCGATTCGAAGAACCGCCACAGTCGCCATAGCACGGACTGATAGTCCGTGCGTGACAGATCGTGCAATTGCGATTGGACATCCGTGGGCCCATTGCGATCGTGGCTGATTCGGACACAGAACTTTGGTCAATCGATCCGCACGGACTAACAGTCCGTGCTACGATCAACCGCGACCGCGCTCCTGCCGGTAGCGGCGTATCAGCGCGTTGGTCGAGCTGTCATGCGCGAGCTGCGGCGACGAGGCGCTCTCAAGTTCGGGGACGATCCGCTGCGCCAGGACTTTCCCGAGTTCGACACCCCACTGGTCGAACGAGTTGATGTGCCAGAGTGTTCCCTGAACGAACACCTTGTGCTCGTAGAGGGCGATCAGCTTGCCCAGCGCCGCGGGAGTCAGCCGCGGGACGAGCAGTGTGTTGGTCGGGTGATTCCCCTCGAAGGTGCGGTGTGGAATCTGAAACGGGGCCACTCCGTCGGCTTTGACTTCCTCCGCCGTCTTGCCGAACGCCAGCGCTTCGGTCTGAGCAAAAAAGTTGGCCATCAGAAGATCGTGATGCCGGCCGAGCGGGTTGAGCGTCTGCGAAAACCCGATGAAGTCGCAGGGGATGAGCTTCGTCCCCTGATGGATGAGCTGGTAGTAGGCGTGCTGGCCGTTCGTGCCGGGGGTCCCCCAGACGATCGGGCCGGTCTCGTAATCGACGCGCCGCCCGTCGAGATCGACCTGCTTGCCGTTGCTCTCCATGTCGAGCTGTTGCAGGTAGGCGCTGAACCGGCCGAGGTAATGATCGTAGGGAAGGATCGCCGTCGACTGCGCGCCGAAGAAATTGTTGTACCACAGGCCGATCAGCCCCATCAGCACGGGCAGGTTGCGCGCGAAAGGAGCCGTGCGGAAGTGCTCGTCCACCGCATGAAACCCGGCGAGCAGTTCGCCGAAGTGCTCGGGACCGATCGCCAGCATCAGCGACAGGCCGATCGCCGAATCGACCGAGTATCGGCCGCCGACCCAGTCCCAGAACTCGAACATGTTGGCCGTGTCGATGCCGAATTTCGTCACTTCGGCGGCGTTGGTCGAGACGGCGACGAAGTGCTTGGCGACGGCCCGTTCGTCTCCCAGCGCGCCGATGAGCCATTCGCGGGCCGAGCGGGCATTGGTGAGCGTCTCAAGTGTCGTGAACGTTTTTGAGGAAATGATGAACAGCGTTTCCGACGCGTCGAGATCGCGAACCGCTTCGGCGATATCGGTGCCATCGATGTTTGAAACAAATCGGCACGTGAGATCTCGCTGGCTGTAGTGCCGGAGGGCGTCGTGCGCCATCACGGGGCCCAGGTCAGATCCGCCGATCCCGATGTTCACGATATTCCTGATTGACTTTCCCGTATGACCTTTCCAGGCGCCGCTGCGAACGCGACGGCAGAAATCGGCCATGCGATCGAGCACGGCATGAACAGGCGGGACGACGTTCTCGCCCTCCACGACAATCGACGCCCCGCGCGGAGCCCGCAATGCGACGTGCAGCACGGCCCGCTGCTCGGTGACGTTGATCTTCTCACCGGTGAACATCGCCTCAATCCGCGACCGAAGCCCCGATTCTTCGGCCAATTGGACGAGCAGCTTGAGCGTCTCGTCGGTCAGGCGGTTTTTGGAGTAATCGAGAAACAGCCCAACTGCGTCGAGCGTCAACCGTTCGCCGCGGGCCGGATCGTCGGCAAAAAGCTGCCGGAGATGCGTGTTGCCGATCGACCGGTAGTGTGCGTCGAGCGCCTTCCAGGCGGGGCGCTGGGAAACGGGTGCTGCGGGCATCGGTTCTTCCTCAAAAGCGCTGGGCCGTCGGCGTTGCGCAAGGCGATTGGCAAAGCCGGAAGCGGCGGGTTGTTTCACTGGTGTTTCCGGATCCGAGAGAGGCGCTCGGCCGACGACGGCATGATCGTCATCCGGGCAGCCGTTGGCAATCGAGACGGGAAGACTGACCGCGCGGAACAAATTTGACTCCTCATTCGCCCCCCCGATACAATAGGACGTGTGGGTCACAGATCGGGTCTGCGCCGACTGCGCCGGGGCCAGGCCAACCCAGGGAGCCGG
>JAGVKR010000730.1 GCA_020050375.1 Planctomycetales bacterium | reverse complement strand
CGTCAACGCCACTCAACGCGGCGTCGACTGGCAAATGAAAATTGACGACGCCCGCTACAAACTCAAATCCGTCTACCCGAAAATCAAGCTGTGACAAAGGACTAGGTGCACAATTCGGAGATCGAAACGACAGCGAGGGTCACGCCGACGTATGGTATGCCTTCGAGTGGGTGATCGCGCCATGAACGCGCTGACGGAGGAGTTCCGGAGTGAGGGTTCCTTTTTTCAGGTAGTCGAAGGCCCCGCCTTTGAGCGCCTCGACGACGAGTTCCTCGCTGCCGAAATTGGTCAGCATCAGCACGGGACAATCAGTCGGCAATCGTCGACGTCGCCACTCTGCGAGGAACTCCACACCATTCAGATCCGGGAGTCGATAATCGAGCAGGACGCATTCCGGCGCGGCTCCGTCGAGAAGCTGCAATCCCATCTCGGCCGAGTCAGCTTCTACGAACTGATACGTTTGTCCCTCGTCGATCGAAAGAAAGCGTCGGTAAAGCTCGCGATCGGTGGCGTTGTCGTCGACGATCAGAACTCGCCGCGAACGAGAATCGCAGGCGATGGCGGGATGGCTGGGCCGAAGACTATCGACCTCTGAGCGTAGCACCCGCACTTTCGGCGGTGCGTCAATCCCGATAGAAACCCTGTTGCGACCGCATTCCAGAATGGAAATGACCAGCGAGTCGCCGATTCGCAGTTGTTGACCCGGTTTGCGCGAGAGAACGAGCATTGAACACCTCCCTGTTTCAACTGTGACAATCCATTGAAAGGCCGAAGCGTTAAATTAGAAATGCAGAAAAGCGGTTGTCAAGATGAATTTCGAATTTTTCGCCTCAGAGGCCGTCGGGGACTTCGCTCGCCTGAAACCAGTACTCGCTCAAGCGGCGTGCGGTGACGACGGTTTCGTCATATCCGGTGCGCTTGCGGATAAAACCATTCGCGCCGAACTGATAGCAACGTCGCACTTCGCCGGGATCGGACAGGGACGTGACAATGATCACGGGGATCGATTTCAGCTCGGCATCCGATTTGATCGCCACTAAAACTTCCTGGCCGCATGTTCCGGGAAGATTCAGATCGAGCAGAATGATGATGGGCCGCGCAGCACTCTCGGAGCTCCGAAAACGCCCGCGACGATAGAGATAATCCAGCGCTTCGTCGCCGTCGGCACAGCGAACAAGCGGCTGGTTGCATCCGGCCTGGCGGAGCGCACGGGCCATGGCTTCATAATGCGTTTCGTTGTCCTCGACGAGCAGGATCGGCCGATTTGCTGGTGGAATCATTTGCTCCCGTCCGGCTTCAGGGTGAAATAGAATGTCGCTCCCTCGCCCACCTTCGACTCAACCCAGATTTTTCCCCCGTGGCGCTCTACGATTTTGCGTGCGATCGTCAGTCCCGCTCCTGTCCCTCCCCCGAATTTATCCGGTGCGTGAAGACGGCGGAAGATTTCGAAGACCTTCTCGCGGTCCCTGGGGGCGATACCGATTCCGTTGTCTCGCACGAAGAAGACGGGAACGTGGTCGTGACCGTCGTTCGGTGCCGCGGTGCCGCCGTTGTTGACACCGATCTCGACCCAACGCTCCGGCTTGTCGTTGTACTTCACGGCATTCGTGATCAGATTGCGGAAAACGGCGGAGATGGCCGGATCGCATCGAACGGTCGGCAACGGTTGTTGAACTCGGAAGTCAATTCCCGACTGGGCGATTTGCGGTGGGAGCGACTCGATCACGTCCGTCACGACGGCACCGAGATCGACTTCCTGGATATTGAGGTCGACCCGGCTGAACCGCGAAAACTGGAGCAGCGAATCGACCAGTTCGGTCATTTTTTCCGCCTGGCGCATGAGCGCTGCCAGTCGCGCGTGGCCATCGGCGCCGAGACGGCTGGAAAAGTCTTCCGCGAGGAACCGGCAGTTGAAAAGTAACGACTGCAGTGGCTCCTTGAGGTCATGCGAGGCGATGTGTGCAAAATCGTCCAATTCCTTGTTGCTGCGAGCGAGTTCCAGATTTCGGCTCTGAAGTTCCGCCGCCTGGCGCTCCAGACTGGCGGCCTGCCGCGCGATCTCGGCCCTCGATTCTTCGAGTTCCGCCGCAAATCGCCGGATGCGTTCCTCGGCGGCCTTGCGATCGGTCACATCGTGCCAGACGGCCCGTGCGACGATGATGCGGCTCCGCTCGTCTCTGACGGCAGAAGCATTGAGCGTTACTTCGACCAGGCTTCCGTCCTGCCGCTTGAGTGTGTGTTCGATGTTGCGCAGGCTCCCCGTCTGCAAAAACTCCTCGAAAGCCCGCTGTGCCAACTGCGCCGTTTCGACGCTCATGAAATCGAAAATCCGTCGACCGACGACATCCGCCTTTGGCAGCCCGAGCGTCGCGGCCAATCTCGAGTTGCAATCCACCACCTTTCCGGTCGCAGCGTCCAACGAAGCGAACAGGTCGGGCGCGTTGTCGTAGAAATCATGAAATTTCGCTTCCGATTCCCGGAGCGCCGCTTCCGACCGTTTCAGTTCGGAAACGTCGACGAAGGTGATGATCACGCCTTCACCGGATTTCGTTTCGACGCGATACGGCAGAACCCGCATCAGAATCCATTGGCCATTCCTGGCCCGCACATCGCGCTGCAGGGGCTCTCCTTCATCGAGGACTTGCCGCACGGCCGCCGGCAGGTCAACGTCGACGAGATTGTGGGCAATGTGTTCGATCGGCCGTCCCACGTCGTGCTCCAGCAGGTTCACGAACGCGGTCGCGCTCGGAGTGAACTTACGGACACGTCCCTCCCGATCAAGGAACACCTTGCCGATGTCAGTGATGCGGAACAGATTGTGGATGTCATTGTTCGCTTCAGTCAGCTCGGCGATCTTCTTCTGGTATTCGCCGTTGACGGTGAACAGCTCTTCGTTGACCGATTGCAGTTCCTCGTTGGTGCTCTGGAGCTCTTCATTCGCCGCCAGAAGTTCCTCATTCGTCGCCTGCAACTCTTCGTTGCTCGTTTCCAACTCTTCGATCGTGGCCTGCAGATTTTCCCGCGTCTGCCGCAGCTCCTGCTCGATGTCGGTGATCCGCTGCGTCGAAATCCCTGCGACATCGAGCTCGTTACCTTCCGGAGCCGCAGCTTCACTGTTCGATCGCTCATTCATCAGGACAAGCAACAGCTTTTCGCCCCCCTTGTCGTCGAAACGCCGCTTCGGCAACGGCTTGACCCTGAGACTGATGCGTCTGGCCAGATCCGTTTCGCCGAATCGGACGTTGTCATAGGAAACCTCGCCCCCCTCCGCGAGGGCCTTGTGCATGGCGGTGGCGAGCACGACGGCGAGATCATCTCCCACCATCCGCAGCACGTCCTGGTTCGGCTTGCCCGGCGGCACCCGCAGAAATCGAGACGCGTCACCGAACACATACAGCAATTCATGCTTGTCATTGACCAGAAAGCACGGCGGACAGTAGTCGGCGATGAGCGTTTCATAGACGCGGCCTAGCAGGCTTTCGTTGGCAGAGGTTCTGATCTGCAGCGACAGATCCCCACGATGCGAAATATCGCGGGCGGCCCCCAGGATGGCCGAGCGGTTGTCGAGTGTCAGTCGCGACGGACGGCACTTTTGATAGATCCTCCACCTGAGCTCGACGGAATCGAATTCCTCCGCCAGGTCGCCGACCGTTTCGCTGGCCCCCAGGAACAGAAATCCCCGGGGAGCAAGTGCGAAGTGAAACATCGACAGCAGCTTTTTCTGCAATTCGGGCTGCAAGTAAATCAGCAGATTCCGGCAGGCGATCAGGTCGAGTTTGGTGAAGGGGGGATCCTTGAGGACGTTATGCGGCGCGAAGATCACCGACTTTCGCAATTGCGGGGAGAACTGGTACACGTCGCCTGACTTGACGAAAAACCGTTCCAGACGGTCTTTCGACAGATCCGACGCAATACTGGCGGGAAATACGCCGCGACCGGCCTGTTCCACCGCATGCTCGTCCACGTCGGTGGCAAAGATTTTGACTTCAACATTTTTTTGCAGGCGCTCCTGCTCCTCGTGGAAGAGCATCGCCAGAGAATAGGCCTCTTCTCCCGTCGAACATGCGGGGACCCAGATCCGCAGAGTTTCGTCGGGCGCAGCCTGTTCGACCAGCTTACCGACCACAGCCGATGCCAACCGCGTGAACGCCTCCGGGTCCCGGAAGAACGCGGTTACGTGAATTAGAAGTTCGGTGCAGAGTTTCTTTGATTCATCGGGAGTTTGGCGCAGCAGGTCCAAATATTGACGAAGCTCGTCGGCCTGATGGATGATCATCCGGCGTTCAATGCGGCGCGCGACCATGGCCGGCTTGTACTGACTGAAGTCGAGCCCGTGTCTGGTTCGCAGGAGATTGAAGATTTCGCTGAGCTTGTCATCTGTCTCCACGAGGACAACCGGTGACGATGATTCCATCCCCGCCGGATACTTGGTGAAATTCAAGAGCTGCTGCGGCATCTCTTCCGGGGGCAGAACATGGTCCGCCAGCCCCGTCGCAATGGCGCTGCGGGGCATTCCGTCGAACTTGGCGGTCGTGTCATCCTGGACCATCACGATCCCGCCGGCCTCCTTGATCGTGCGGATTCCGCGCGTGCCGTCGCTGCCTGTTCCGGAGAGAACAATGCCGATTGCGCGGTCGCTCAGATCCTGAGCCAACGAGCGGAAGAAGATATCAATGGGCAGATTCAGACCGTGGGGTGACTCGATGTCGGTGAGTACCAGTCGCCCCGCCGTGATGATCATGTTCTTCCGCGGCGGGATGACGTAGATGCAATTGGGCTGGACGATCACGCCGTCGGTCACCTGGCAAACCGGCATCTTGGTGCGCTTCGCCAGCAGTTCCCCCATCAAGCTCTTGAAATCAGGGGAGAGATGCGGGACGACGACGAAGGCGAGCCCCGTATCGGGAGGCATGTGATCGAAGAAGCGCTCCAGCGCTTCCAGTCCCCCAGCCGAAGCTCCGATGCCGACGACGTGCGACGGATGCGGAGGGATGGGATTGGTCGCAACGATTGATGTACTGATCCTCGGCGCCAACGTCCCATGTGTGCTGGGCGACTCATTTTTCCTTTGTGCCGATTGCTTTTGTCGAGGCATGACGTCTTGCTCCCCAAGGTCTGATCCGATCTGATCGAAAGGAACACTTCCACCGAACTGTCAAAATGGCAGCTTTACTACGTTTTTTTGCGAAGAACCGCAGAATTTGTGCCGATCCGACTCATCGCCGACGGCAAAGAATTTTTTCGCGAGCGCTCCAACGCTGGCCTGGCGCGCGCCGTAAAAAATTCTGTAACGACGCGCGAAACCGACAGCTTTCAGCCGCGTGCGCCGTTTGTCGATTGTTGACGTAAGTCATTGGGACTCAGTAACTTTTTTTCGAAAGGAGGAGATCCATGTTGCCCGCTCTCAGTACTCGTCGATTCGGTTTACCCGTGTTGCCGGCTTCGTCGCAATTCCACCAGGAAATCGACGGCTTGTTCGACCGGTTCTTCGGCGACTTCGCCAATGGCAATGGGGGGATGACTCGCGGCTGGAACGCGTCAGTCGCAATCTGGGATGACGAAAAGCACGTCTATTTGGAAGTGGAGATTCCCGGTTTGTGCCAGGATGACCTGGAGGTCGTCGTCCACCAGGGGAATCTCCGCATTTGGGGTGAGCGAAAGACCGCCTCTGAAAATCGCAATTATTGGTACAACGAGAGGATGTACGGCCGATTTGAACGTTTGATATCGCTGCCGGATGTTGTCGACCCCGACTCGATCGAGGCCCAGATGCGTGACGGCGTTCTTTCCATCACGCTGACGAAGAAGCCCGAGGCCCAGCCGAAAAAGGTTGCCATCAAGGCCGGGTGATCTGAACCGATCAAGTTGAGGGCGGGGACCGGGCGTGCGTCGCCGCGGAGGCAGAACTCTATCTGCCTCCCAGGCCCCCCCGGTCTGGATTTCAGCCACATATCAATCGCCATGAGCCTTGAGGAGGCCGATCGAACTGCTTGGGAAACCTGGTGACAAATCCCGGCCCGCTGTCAACGATTGCCCGTCGTTTGAAGCAATGCTGACCCCTTGACGGAACGGTCCGCGTTCCGACTGCCATTGGATACTGTAGGGCGTCGACCAATCGATTCGGCCACCTGCCGTCGAGACTTGCCGCTTCAGCAATATTTATTATTCATTACATTCCACGAAACGTACGGGTGACAGCCGGGACGCTGTCGCGTCACTGAGAGACTGACTCGGCGACGGTTGATGGCCGCGACCTTCGAAATGCAATCGGGCGAAAGGGGCTCTCTGACACCAATACCTGTCGACATCCAGAGGATCAAGGATCAGGTTGTCCGGTATTCCGAGCAGATCGAGCGCGTCAAAGGGGATGTTCGTAAAGTTCTGGTCGGCCAGGACGTGATGCTCTCGCGACTGCTGTTCGCCCTGTTGTCGGGCGGGCACGTTCTGCTCGAAGGCGTTCCCGGGCTCGCAAAGACCACCGCGATCAAGGCGCTCGCGGCCGCGCTGCATTGCAAGTTCAATCGGATTCAGTTCACACCCGACCTGCTTCCGGCGGATTTGATCGGCACGCTCATCTATAACCCGCGCGAAGGGGTGTTCAGCACGCGAAAGGGCCCGATTTTCGCAAACCTCGTCCTGGCCGATGAGATCAATCGGGCGCCGTCCAAGGTGCAGTCGGCTCTGCTGGAGGCGATGCAGGAACATCAGGTGACGATTGGAGACGAACCGTACACCCTCGACGAACCGTTTCTCGTGCTGGCGATGCAGAATCCCATCGAGCAAGAAGGAACGTACCCATTGCCGGAAGCCCAGGTCGACCGATTCATGCTTAAAGTGGTGATCGATTATCCCACAAAGAGTGACGAGCGTAAGGTGGTCGATGCGGTGTTGGACGACCTGCGGCGCGAAGTCCACCCGGTGCTTGATCCGACGCAACTCGCCGACATGAAACAGACCGTGGCTTCCATCTATATGGACGACAAAGTGAAGGACTACGTCCTAGACGTCGTCTCGGCGACCCGGCATCCGGAGCAATACCGTCTCGATAAACTGAAGCCGCTCATCGAGTACGGAGCTTCGCCCCGCGCGTCGATTAACCTTTGCCTGGCGGCCCGTGCCAACGCCTTTCTCATCGGCCGCGGGTATATAACTCCGCAAATCGAAAAAATCGAAAAAAGGTGTCAGGAACCTTTTCTTAAACTTTTTTCAACTCTGTCGCCGCCAGTCGATGGAACCGGATCGCAATCACGGCGTATCTCGAAGCGAATCCCGCAGTTGTTCCCAGGGGATCGAGCCTTCCAGATCACCCGAGCGGCGCTCCAGCTCAGCCATCAGCCCGGGATCGGCCATCGCTAGTCCGGGTAGATCTTTCGGCAGGGTCTCCAGAAACTCGCTGGCAATGACCAACCGGTCCGCCTCTGAAAGCTGCAGCGCGGCTTCAAGGATTTCATCACGCGTCGTTGGCATCACACACCCTCGAACGGGCATTGACAGGATTCAGTCTGACACAGTTCTCTCGTCGCCCTCAACCAATAATCTCCTGCACCACTTCGCCATGCACATCGGTCAGCCGGTAATCGCGGCCGCTGTAGCGGTACGTCAACTGTTCGTGGTCGATCCCCATCAGGTGCAGGATCGTCGCGTGCAGATCGTGGACGTGAACCTTGTTTTCGACGGCGTACCAGCCGAACTCATCGGTGGCGCCGTGAACCATGCCGCCGCGGATGCCGCCGCCGGCCAGCCACATCGTGAAGCCGTAGGGGTGGTGATCGCGGCCGTCCCCTTTCTGCGCTACGGGACTGCGGCCGAATTCGCCTCCCCATAGCACGAGTGTTTCGTCGAGGAGCCCGCGACTCTTCAGGTCGTTCAACAAGCCGGCGATCGGCCGGTCGATCGAGGCGCAACTGGCGGGCAACTCGGTGCGGATCCCGGTGTGATGGTCCCACCCTTTGGGGCTGAAGACTTCCACCGACCGCACCCCCCGCTCGACCAGCCGGCGTGCCAAAAGACACTGCTTGCCGAACGCCGCCGTTTGCGGATCGTCGAGGCCATAGAGCTGCTGCACGGACTTGGGCTCGGTGTCGACATCGAAGGCTTCGGGAGCCTGCACCTGCATGCGGAATGCCAGCTCGAGCGACGCGATCCTCGCTTCGAGACGGCTGTCGCTCTCGCGCTCTTCGCGGTGCTGCGCGTTGAGCTGTCCCACGAGATCGAGTTGGCGGCGCTGCGCGGCGGTCGAAAGCTGTCGGTTGGAAAGGTTGGCGATCGGCTTCTTCAAATCGTCGACGCGTGTCCCCTGGTACGCCGCGGGAAGAAAGCTCGAGCCCCAGAGGGCAGCATCCTGACCCCCCGGCCCGATCGCCACGAACCCCGGCAGGTTCTGGTTCTCGCTCCCCAGCCCGTAAAGCAGCCACGAGCCGAGTGACGGACGCGAGAAGACTTGCTCGCCGGTGTGCATTTGCAAACAGGCGTTGGAATGATTGACGTTGTCGGCTACGACGGAACGCACGACGCAGAGGTCGTCGGCGCAGGTTGCCAGGTGGGGCAGCAGCTCGCTCACCTCGATCCCCGATTTGCCGTGCTTTTGGAATTTGTACGGCGAGGCCATCAGGTTTTCGGTGGTCGTTCGTGCCAGCTTGGGCTTCTCGAACGGAAGCGGCTTTCCGTGATCGGCGGTCAACCGCGGCTTGGGATCGAACAGATCGACGTGCGACGGCCCGCCCCCCATGAACAGAAAAATCACGCTTTTGGCGGTTGGCGCGTGGTGCGGAAACCGGGGCCCAAACGGATTGGCCGCATCGTTGGCGGGCGAAGCAGCCCGGGCCGGCAGTTCCGCACAGAGACCGGCCAGTCCCAACAGGCCGAAGCCGTTGGCCACTGAGGTCAGCCATTGACGCCGGTTGGCGCCGGCTCGGATCGAGTCAGCTTCGAACGGCAACATGAGGTGGGTTCTCGTGCCGGGATACGGATCATCAATCGACGAACAACATCTCATTGGACAACAGCAACGCCTGCGTGTAAACCGTCCACGGTTCGCCCGGCTGGGGGGCGCCCGGCAGCGGTTCGAGCGGCTCGGTCTTCTCGCGCTCGACGAAGCCTAATCCCAGATCGATCTCGGTCGGCGTGGGAGGGCGTCCGAACAGCAGCCCGTACAGCGCCTGAATTCGCCTCGACGGATCGGTCTCAGCGGCGATTTCGGCTCGTTTTGTGATCCGGCCGGCCGCATCGCCGATCGCCGGATCATTCATCAGGAGCAGAGCCTGGGGGGCGACGGTCGAGACCGTACGGCGCTCGACGTGCATCGCCGCGTCGGGGGCGTCGAACAGCGGCCCCAGGCCCGAGCGGTTGGTGCGCGTGGTCTTGATGTAGAGCATCCGCCGGGGGCTTGCCGCGTTCGCTTCAGCCGGCCCCCCCGATTTGAGATCGAGGCTGCCTGCGACGGCCAGGAGCGAATCATGGATCGCCTCCACCTCCAGCCGTCGCCGATTCATGCGGCCCAGGAACCGATTCTCCGGGTCGGCCTTGAAGCTGCCGGTGCCCAACACGTTTCCCCCACCCGATCGGCTGGACTGCTGGTACGCCGCCGACAACATCATCAGGCGGTGCATCGCTTTGATCGACCAGCCCGATTCCACAAAGCGCGCGGCAAGGAAATCGAGCAATTCGGGGTGCGTGGGCCGCTCGCCCAGGACGCCGAAATTGCTCGGCGTGCGGACGATCCCTTCGCCGAAATGGTGCTGCCAGAGCCGGTTGACCAGGACGCGCGCGGTGAGCGGGTTCTCGGCGGAACCAAGCCAATGGGCCAGTTCCAGCCGCCCGCTGCCGGAAAGGACGGGCGCCTCGTCGCTCTTCGCCAGCACAGCGGGAAATCTCCGCGGCGCGCGGTCGCCAAGCTGGTCGTAGTTGCCGCGGATGTGGATCGGCGCGTCCTGCATTCCGGGGTACAGACTGTGACGCAGGCCCCCTTCACGGACCCCCTGGGCATACGGCAGCGGCACCATGCTGCGCCGCAACGCTTCGAGCTCGGCGGCCAGCTTCGCGAGTGCGGCTTGCGCATCGGCGGAGAGGTACTTCGCATCGTCGCGGGCTTTAACCCAAAAAGGGCTGCGCACGCCGGTGAGATCGTCGACGAGCGCGCTTTGCGGCAGGGCGGCGTCGACAGCCTGCTGGATCTTCTGCGCCGCGTCTTCCATCTCGCGACGATTGGCTGCCGGTGCGCTCTTCGCCGATGCTGTCCACCAGGGGGCGAGCGCGGGATCGGCGGCGGGCATGCGTTCGAGGCGGTGGCTCCCGGCCATATCGTCGAAGTGCCAGACGGCCGGATTTCCGGAACGGTCGCCGTGCGGATTCCCCTGCAGGAAATCGTCGAGCATTTCGCCCGTCAAATCCCAGGTGGCTGTCCCATCCAGCGCGGCGATCACCAGCTCGACCGTGGTGATGTCGTAATGGGCGTCTCCCTGACGCAACCGAATCTGGAGGAAGATCTCGTCACCGGGCTGAACCTCGACCGCCGCCAATCGCTGGGGCGTTCGACCTTCTTCCAGCTTGACCGCGCCGTTGGGATTCGTCCCGGACGAGAGCTCGTGGCGCAGGCCATTCCGCACGTGATCGATGGCCCACACGACACCAACCCCGTCGAGCGGATCCGCGTCGGCGAGCTTGCCCGTGATCCGCACGGTTCCCGTGATGGGGCTCCTCCAGGCAACCGCCCCCCCTTCGGTCCCCGGGTTGATCGACAATGTTTGCGGCGGGAGGTTGAATGTTTCGATGGGAACTTCGCGCGAGTTCGTATTGACCGCCCACCACGGCCGTTCGGCGCGAACGCGCCACGCCAGAACACCCGGTTCGCCGTCGAAATCACGTTCGGGCACGTTCAATGACTGAAACTCGGCGAAGCGCGCTCCTTTGAGGTACGCGATCCATTGGTTCAAGGCAAACGGGTGCAGTTTTTCGCGTGCGGCGAAGTCGTCAGCCGAAAGTTTGGCATCGTCTGCGGGGCGGTGCTGGTAATCCCAGGCCGCCAGCAGGTAACGGGCCGTTTGCGGCAGGAGGCTGCGCGCGAACTCGGTGTAGTGTCGATCGACTTCTCCCTGAACACGGCGCTCCAGCTCCTGAACGCGGGCCTGGTGCTGCTGGTGCCGCTCGACTTCCGCCGCGCCGACCAGCGGAACTTTCAGCCGCGTTGTGCCGTGCGACAGATAGCCTTCGTCCGAAATGACATGGCTGCTCAGGAAGATGCCCGCGAGGCCGTAGTAGTCGGCAGTCGTGATCGGGTCGAACTTGTGGTTGTGGCAGCGGGCGCAGGCAATCGTCAGGCCGAGGAACGAGCGGCTGACGATGTCGATCTGGTCGTCGGCGATATCGGTCAGCCGTTTCTTGCGGTCGATGCCGGTCCAGGGGCCGAGCGAGAGCATCGTCGTGGCGACGATCGCGTCGGGGTTGATGCCCCCCGGCCCGCCGGCCGGCAGGAGGTCGCCGGCGATTTGTTGGGCTATGAACTGGTCGTAGGGAAGATCGGCATTGAACGCGTTGACGACCCAGTCGCGATATCGCCAGGCTTCTTCCAGATCGTCGGTGTAACGGACCAGATCGAGCCAGTGCCGGCCCCAGCGCTGGCCGTATTGCGGAGAGGCGAGCAACCGGTCAATGACTCGGGCAAAGGCCGCGGGCGATTCGTCGGCGAGAAACGCCTCGACCTCTTCGGGCGTTGGGGGAAGTCCAACCAGGTCAAACGTGGCCCGGCGAAGGAGCGTTCGCCGGTCGGTTGGTGCATTGGGTTGCAAGCCCTCCTTCAGTAGCGCGGCCAGAATGAAAGAGTCGACCGGCCCGGCCGCCCAATCCGAGGATTTTTCCTCAGAGGGGAGGGGGGCTTGCACGGTGCGGACTGGCTTGAAGGACCAATGTTCGCCGTCGTCAAGTGCCGCCTTGGTGGCCGGAGTTTCAGGCCAGAACGCACCCTGTGCGACCCAGCGTTCAAAGTCGGCCACGACCTCGGCGGGAAGCGGTTTGTCCGGCGGCATCTT
>JAGVKR010000154.1 GCA_020050375.1 Planctomycetales bacterium | reverse complement strand
GCGCCGTCGGCCGAGAGCCGGTGATCGACGTTGTTTTCCCCTTGGAGCGTCATCGACTTGAGCGGAACGTTGGCCTCGAGTTCCAGAACGAGCCGGCTTCCCTGCAGGGTCTTCACCGATTTTGGCAGTCCGCTTCGGCGAATTTCGGGCAGCTTCGAATAGGCCGGGGGAATGATCCGGAAATCGACGCTCTTCAAGCTCGGCCGATCGGCGACCGTCACCGTATGCCAGGGGGTCTGGCCGTCGCCGGAACGGAATCGATAGGCGAACGTCTGCTCGAGATTCTTGAGCGGAAATGCGAACCGGGGTTTCTCGCCTTTGAGGAGCGCTAGAGTGTGCGTTACCGCGGGTCCACAGGCCGTTCGAATGCTGAGCTCAGCCGACGATCGCGCGCGGCCGAGGACACTCGCTTCCAGTTTCAGATTGCTCCCGCGCGGCTGAATCAGATCGCCCGTTTCTGACTGGATCTCCGTCAGGCTGATCGCTGATGCGGGACTGAGAAATCGCCGCACAAGAACGGTCGCCTGCCCCGGATCGATCAGGAAGGCGCCGATCCATAGGCCCAGAGCGACGACAAGGCAGGCGCATGCGGCGCGCATTTCTCGCCCGATCCGGATCTGTTTTGGCTCGACAATCTGCCCCATCGTGGCGGCTTCTTCGGCAACCTTGCGCCGCATCGCTTCGGAGCCGCGCAATTCGGGCGCAGCCGTTGTCGTCGAGAATTCCGAGAGCGATGTCCAGCGCTCCTGCAATTGCGGAATCTGCTCGTCAATGCAACGGGCTGCCTCCAGCCGCGTCACGCGCCGCCACGCCGCGAGCAACAAGCATCCCAAGGCGAGAATCCCCATGACGAGGAACGCCGTCGACGTGAGTTGCGCTCGTTGCGCCGGCTCGAAGAGGACCAGCGCCCAATCGATGCCGACCGCCACGAGCATAACGACCAGCGCGGCGGCCGAGGCGAGAATCGCACCCGCCAGGAGTCGCCGGCCGCGCGTTCTTCGGACAACGGCCGAGATCTTCTCGGCGACGATCGCCGGCACGGCCAATTCAGCAGCGGTTTTGCGATTGGGAACTGTGGCCATTGTCGTCTTCCTGTGTTTGAACATCGGCCGTGAAAACAACACCAACACTACATCACACCTTCTGTCGGTCACGCAAGCCCAACTCGTTTGCGGATGATCCATTCCAAAGTCAAACTTCCGAGAATCACCCAGAGGCACCACCAGCGGTCCCACAAGGGGGCTCGCTGCGAAGTCTCCACCGTCCGCGGTTCGAGTGACAAAGCCCGGCTCAATTCGGAAAGCGCCGTGGGCTCCAGAACAAGGCCCCCGGTCTGCTCGGCAAGCTGTTCGAGCAACGGTCTGTCGGATCGTGGATCGATGATTTCCCGGTCGAGGCCGGGCTCGAAAGCGATCTCGATCTGCACGGGATCGACGTACCGTTCTGCCGCGAGCAACTGCTCCACTTCCGATCCTCGAACGCGGAGGGAATACCGACCGGCCCCGTCGGCCGCGAATTGGCCGAGGAAGCGCCCGGGAACTTTCGGGTCGGGCGTGAGGGAAACATTCGATCGAACTTCACCGGTCTGGATCACGTCGAGGCGCGGATCGGCGTTCGATACGGGACGGCCCTGCTCGTCCGACAACTCCACAGTCAGCCGGGCTGCGTCACCCTGGTTGTAGTGCGACTTGTCGGCCATCAGCTTGACTCGTTTCGACCCGGTCAACGCCGAGTTCGACGCGATCCAGCGAACGAGCTGTCCCCAGAAGCGATGGTGAAACTTGTCTCCATTGCGCATGCGAAGCTGGTAGGTTGAAGGGGAAGAGATGTAAACCACCCGACCCGCGCCGACCTGCTGCCAGCTCAGAAACGCCGGCGCCTCGCCCGACGCCTCGGAGGCGTCGATGGGCAGCGCGTTCAGCAGAACCTGGCTCGCGGGCTTTGGCTTGTGATAGCTCGAAAGAAAATAAATCGGCAGGGAGGCACTCATCTCGCGCCAGATGGCCTCGGTCGAGACCAGGTCGTCGGATAGCCGCATCACGTCCGCCGTTTTCCCCTCGATCGTCAATTCCACGCGGTAGCCGGATCTGGCAAGCGCGAAACCGGAGCTCGTCGCGACCGGCAGCAATTCCTCCAGAGGTTCCCCCTGAAATGACTGCGGCATATCGTTTTGTCCCGCGATGAGAATCAGGCAGCCTCCCCGTTGAACGACAAATTCCCGCAGAGCCTCCTGGCTCTCTTTGTTGAGCTGCCTGGGGCCGACGTCGCCGAGAACAACCACCCGATAGTCGCTCCACTCCTCGACAGTTTGGGGAAACTGATGAGTCCGTTCTCGTTTTCCCGTGCCGGCGGGATGCGGTGCGAACTTCAATTGGTCGAACTCCACGCGCTCCTGACGTTTGAGGAGATTGACGAGATATTGATGCTCCCACCGCGCACGACCGTCGGCGACCAGCAGTCGCAGAACGGCATCGGCAACATCGACCCCCAGGGCGCCGGTGTTGTTCTCCGCGGAATGCTCATCGGACAAAGAGGGAATCTGGAGTTTGAATTCACGCCGACCGACCTTCTCCGTCGGAATCTCGAAGCGAAACCGCTGGTCCTCCTGATCATTGCTGAAAGCCATCTGCCGGGATTCGACGATCCGGCCCCCTTCGAGCAACTGAACTTCGCACGATTCACCGGCGCAGCGATAGGCGGTCACTAGTCCTTCGATGAGAATCTTGTCGTTCTGAATGACCGAAGGGGGAGCGTGGAGGTGATGGAGGATGACGTCGCGCTGCATCTCGCCTCGCCCGATCGGCACGATGTACAGCGGAACGCGCAACTGGGTGACGAGATCGCGCGGATCCTCGGGTGATTCGGTCGTCTGGCGCCCGTCGGTGATGATCACTGCCGCCGCAATTTCCTCTTTGCCGGTTTCGTCGCGAATCTGCTTCAACAGCTCCGCCAAATCCGTTCGTCGAACCGCCTGTGAGTCGCTTGTCGCAGAGACGGTCGACGGCAGGCCGGCTTCCCAGCTTTCGACTGGCAACGTGGCAACTTTGTCTGAGAATTGCGACAGGCGGAGGCGGTACTTGTCGTTACTGTCGCGCAGCCACCTTCCCACGCCGCGCTTGAGCGCAGGAACGACCCGCGCCAGACGGGTTTGTGCCATCGGAAGTGGACGCTTTGTCGGCGAGCCGTTCCCTTGGAGAGGGCCGCCTGCCAACCCCTCTGCCAGAATGCGGCAGCGAATGGAAAATTGATCGCTCGTCTCGCCGAGGCGGTTGAGTCGTTCCTCGCGGTCGCCCGGGTCGCTCGTTGCAACCCAGTCGGTGGTCCGCAGGAGTGGCTGCAGATCGGTTTTCAGACTACGGTTCAATTCCTGAAGGAGATCCTGCTGTTCGGTGGTCATCGAGCCATTCAAGACCTCTTCCAGTCGGTTGGCGCACTTTCCCGCGAGCTCTTCCCATTTGTCGGCGCTCTCCTGTCGTTCGTCGTTCGACGCCTGCCGCTCGACAAGGCCGGTCAGTCGCGCGGCTTCCTGTCGCATTGCCGAGGCGAACAGCACCGCCTGATCGGCGGCGGCCAAGGGATCTGTCGCCTCGTCGGCCGCCAATTCCCAGCGTCGGTCGGCAACGGGGTCTGGCTGATCCTGGATCTGCATGCTCGAACTGGTGTCGATATAGACGGCCATCGTTTTTGGATGAGTTTCTTTGCGGACGAGCACAGACGTCGGCCCGAGAATCATCCACAACAAGACGCCCGCAACGATCGACCGCAGCAGAATGAAAAGTACACTCCAGCGACTTTGAGCGATATTGGCCTCGCGAACGATCTGAAACAGGCTCCAGCCCCCCAGCAGGAGTGCGCATCCCAGCAGCAATCCGAAACTCCACGGAGCGTCCCATTCGAAGTGCTGCGTTGTCTGAAAGTGTGACGTCGGCATGATTCAGCCGGGCCCCCCTTTCCTGCCGAAGACCGCTGTTTCGAGGAACGCCGCGAATCGACCGAAAGCGGGGGATTGATTCTCAGCGGCTTCGTTCCGAAAGCCAAAGCGTTTGGCGGCGATCCGACGCGCCATCCCCAGCTCGGCCAATAACGCGAAGACCACCAGTGCGAGCAGCATTCCCCAGAGCGGCTCGCCGGTCGTTTGTCCGAAGGTGCTGGCCGGCATCGCAATCGATTCGGTCGGATTCACGCGCGCGATTCGACTGTCGTTCCATTTGGCCGTCAGTTCCACGGGCCATTGATCGAGCTTCGACTCCTCCGGGCTGCGTGCGACCTGGTACGGGCGGACGTCATCCGGTTTCCCTTCTACCTCAATCACGGCCTCGTACAATCCCGGCCGTTGCGTCCGTCGGCTTTGGGCCAGCGAGCGGGCTCCCTGCTGAATCGTCGTGAGCGGCAGTTCGATCCCGCCCGGCTGTTTCAACCGCACCGCGCGGACGTGCTCGTTCGGCGGCAACGAAACCAGTAGCGGGTCGCCGGGCCGAAGATTCAGAGCAATCCCGGTGGGTTGAATCAGGTGCCACAACCATTCGTGAACGAGCGGCACGTAGGCTTGCATCAACGGCAAATTGCTCCAGCGGACTCCCATGGAAAGCGCTTGAACGATCACCCGGCCCTGACCGAGAAATCCCTCGACGGCCAGGGCCTCTCCCGTTCCCGATTCGAGCAGGACCGGAATCTGCCCTCGTGCCGGCGCCGCAGCGAAAGGAAACCGCCGGAAGACCTTCGCCCGATCGATGTCCAGGCGTTGCGTATCGGCGAGCAGCACCGTCGCCGGGTGTTCCTTCAATGGCGGATGAATCGCGACGAACTTTTCACGCCGATCCGGATCTCCCTGGGCTGTCTCGATCGGCCACGGTGCGAGCCCCGCTCCCGACCGATAGAGCTGCCGGTTGAATTCCTGCGGGCTCGTGCGATCCCCCAATGCCAGCCATAAGCCGCCCCCCACCCGGACGAATTCCGTCAATTTTCCAATGGCGGCCTCGTCGAGATCGGGCGTGTTCGAAAAAATGATCGCTCTGAAATTCGACAAAGCCTGGGCGCCGAGCTCCGTCGAAGCGATGGTCGTCACATCGAAAATGCTCGTCCCTTGCGGAGTCGAAGCGCCGGTCTTGTCTTGCCCGAGGGCCGCCAGAACGTAACCGCGGTCGGACTTCAGCGGATCTTCCTCTTCCGCATCGTCCACCAGTAGAATCGGGACGTGCTCGATCACCTCCAGAATGAGACTGCACTCGTTGTCCGCGGCCAGGTCATCGGGGGTTTCCAACCGGCACGTGAGGCGGCTGACACCCGATTTTCCGGCGACCTGCTTGAGCGGGACTTTGATCGACTGGCCGACTCCAATGGGGCCAACGGTCGATTGTCCCAGTGACGTTCCATCCAGGCTCCATTGAATCGTTCCGCGTTCCAACGGCGTGTCGCCGTGATTGCGAACGTCGGCCTCGACGACAAACGTCTCGCCGATCCCGAGCAACGGACGGGGCGTGGACAGCTTGTCGATGGCGAGATTGTTCGCGAGATCAACCGCGCCAACCACATTGTGAAGCTCGATGGCCGTCGGGGTCTTCGATTCTTCGACCATCGTCAGAAAATTCTGCCAGCCGGGTTGATCTTCTTTTCGCCAGCCTTGCGCCTGGCCGTCGCAGAGGACCACAACCAGCCGCGCTCGGCTTCTCGCGGGGGCCGCGACGCGCAACGCCGTCCCCAGACAGGCAAACCAGTCTGCCGACGCTTCGGTGACACCGGTTTCTTTCAGGACACCGAGCAATTGCTGCTTTCGCTCGGCCGTTGCCGGCTCGGACTCGGTGGTGAGCCATTCTCCCCGCCCGACGGTGATCATCCCCCGCAACGAATCTGTCGGCCCGAGCTTTTCGAGAAGCTCTTCCGTTTTTTCAAGCAACCGATCGAAAGGCGTGCCGTCTTTCAGCGCCCGCCCCATCGACATCGAAACATCCCACACGAAGATGACATCCCGATGGCCTGCCCCGCCGAGGCTCGAACCATGCCACAGCGGGCGGGCGAGCGCCAGCACAAGCGCCACGACGGCGAGGGTCCGCAGCAGCATCAAGAGCAGGTCGTCCACGCGCCAGATCTTCCTTCGACGCAGGCTGCTTTCGAGAAGAAATTGCATCGCTCCCCATTTCACCACATCCTGACGCCGCCGGCTCAGGAGGTGGATCGCCACCGGAACTGCCAGCAGCGGCAATCCCCAGAGGAAGGCGAGATTCAGGAACGACATCAATCTCTTCTCCGATCTGCGAGGTGACCCGAGACTCGTGTCGGTTGCGATGCGCTTGCGAAACTACTGCTTGATCTGTGCCGTTCGCCGGTTCAGGTAATAGCTCAACACTTCTCCCAGATCTTCGGCTGTCGACAAAAGCAGATGATCGGCTCCCATGTTCGTGCAATCCCGTTTCACCTGTTGTAGGAATTGATCCAGGTTCTGAAGATATTCGTCTCGAATGGCGGGGGGATCGAGGTCGAGCTTCACTCCATTTTGCTCCAGGCATTCGAAGCGGGACCAGCGGCTGAACTGAAACGTCAATTCTTCGGGGGCCATCACCTGAAAGACCAATACCTCGTGTCCCCGCAGCCGGGCGTGCTTCAGGGCCTTCGCCGTGGCCTCCCAGTCTCCCAGGCAATCGGAGAAGAGCAGCAGCATCCCCCGCCGTTTCATCCGGCGCGGCAGGTCGAACAGATTCGGCCCCAGTCGCGTTTCTCCCTGTGGCTGCACGGCGCGCAACACCGTCAAAAGTGTTTGCATGTGCCGCGGATACCCGCGCGGAGGGACGTACGATTCGACGCGCTTTCCGACGAGGGCCAGGCCCACGCCGTCCCGCTGTCGGAGCATGAGCCGGGCGAGGCAGGCGCAGGCCGCGCGGGCATAGTCGAGCTTCGAGGTCGTTGACAGGCCGAACGCCATCGACCCGCTGCAGTCGACGACCATCAACCCCTGCAGACTCGTCGTTTCTTCGAATTGCCGGATGTAATAGCGGTCGCGCCGGGCGTAGACTTTCCAATCGATCAGGCGGATCTCGTCACCCGGGGCGTACGCCCGATGATTGGCGAACTCGAAGCTCCCCCCCAGATACGTTGATCGGTGCTTCCCCGAGAGAATTCCGTCGACGACGCGCGTCGACAATAATTCGAGGTTCCCGATGCGGCTCAGCGCTTCGGATGTGAGCCGTTCGCTATCTTCGGTCATCGTTGCCATCGGTCTCCTCAATCCCGGATCCGGCTGGTCGTTGTGTTCGAGAATGTCGCGGATCACAGCCGCCGTCTTGCTGTAGTCCCTTCTGAGAATCAGATTCATTCGGCGGCTGGAACCGGCAACCAACCGGCGAGCGGGCTCATCGAGCCACGGCTCGCAGACGGTTCGGCGCAGCGCTCCCTTCGCGCATCTGGCCCAGCAATTGCTTGATGATCTGGTCTGTCGAGAGCCCGGCGGCCTCGGCGTTGAACGTGGGAATGATGCGATGCCGCAGCACCGGCAGCGCGACCGCCGCGACATCTTCGGTCGTTGCGTGATGACGCTTGTGGAGGATCGCCCGGGCTTTTGCGGCCAGCAGAAGAAAAATCCCCGCGCGCGGCCCCGCCCCCCACTGCACCATCTCTGCGAGTGACACCGGCAGTTGCTTTTCTTCGGGACGGGTCATCCGCACGAGGTTGACGGCAAAATCATAAACATGATCCGCCACCGGAACTTTGCGGACCAGTTGCTGCATGCGGATCAAATCTTCGGCCGACAGGATGGCCTGTGGATGGAAGGAATACTCGGTCGTGGCCCGTTTGCAGATTTCAATTTCGTCTTCACGATTCGGGTAGTTGACGTGAATACGGAACAGAAACCGATCGAGCTGCGCTTCGGGCAGCGAATAGGTTCCCTCCTGTTCGATCGGATTCTGCGTCGCCAGCACGAAGAACGGGTCGGGCAGCCGAAATGTCTCTCCGCCGATCGTCAGTTGTCGTTCCTGCATCGCTTCCAAAAGCGCGCTTTGAGTCTTTGGCGGCGTCCGGTTGATCTCGTCGGCGAGAATCAGATTTCCGAAGAGCGGCCCCTGGACGAAGCGAAAGACGCGCTTTCCGGTCGTGCGGTCCTCTTCGAGCACGTCGGTTCCGGTGATGTCCGACGGCATCAGGTCGGGCGTGAACTGAATCCGCCGAAACGTCAAATGCATGAGTTGAGCCATCGTCGAGACGAGCAGGGTTTTGGCGAGGCCGGGCATCCCCTGCAGGATGCAATGCCCCTTGCAGAGGATGGCGATCGTCACCTGCTCGATGACTTCGTCCATCCCGACGAGGACGCCCCCCAGTTGAGTCCGCATGGACTGGTATTTCGCCTGCAGGGCTTCGATCGCCTGCAATTCGCCGGCATCGGATTTTGCCGAACCATTCGCGCCTTCGGGAACCGTCGACATCGAGCTCTCCCTATCGTTGAAAAATCGGTAAGGTCTGGTAAGGGGGCGTCAGCGCGAGAATTGTCATGGCCGTCATGTACGGGACACCGTACTCGATGTCGTACCCTTCGCGCATCACCCATGAGCCATCGTCGCGCTGGGCTTGGACGATCGTCCGCGCCATCGTCGGGTAGTACTTGCTCCAGTAGGTTCCGCCCATCTGAAACATCGCCTGGCTGCAGTAGAACGCGCTGTAACAGGGATACTGCTCGCCTTGAACCGGGCGAAAATACTGATCGAACGGTTGCCGAAGTATGAACTTCGCGGCGTTTTTTGCGATTTCGCTCTGATGCTTTCCGGCCAGCGACATCGAAAGCACCCCCGCTCCAGCCATTCCCCGCGTGTGGTTGTGCGCAGGATCGTCGGTGTGGATTTCATAACGAAACGTCTGGCGGCCCGGATCATAGACCCGCCCCAGATAGGCCACAGCTTCATCGATCAGGCGGGCATCGACGTCAAAACCCGAATTCTTCGCCGAGCGAAGGAACATCAGATTCCACGATGTCAGCGAAAGATCCGAGTCGCTGCTAGCATGTCGAGACAGGTAGCGCCAGCCTCCCTCGTCATCCGGGGCCGCTTTCGGCTGCGAATATCGGTGGCTCGTGAATTGCATGGCGCGTTCGATCACCGAACGATAGCGCGCATCGTCGACCGGTTTCGACATTCCGTACAATTCGGCGATCACGAGCGCCCCGATTCCGTGACTGTACATTCCGTGATACCGATGCCGCTGGCGGGCAATCATTCCATCCGGTTGTTGCGACCCGAGCAAGAAATCCACGGAGCGCGACAGCTTCTGGCCGTAAGGCCCCTCCCCCGGCAGATGCCCGCGCGACAAAAAGGCCATCAGGCACAACCCGCTGATCCCGGGTTCGTCCCGCATGTTCGTCTGGAACGCTCCGTCCGCACGTTGCTGACGCATCAGCCACGCCAGCCCGCGATCAACCGCGCGCTCCACCTCCTGCCATTCGCCTTCGGCGAGGACCGCGCGCGGATCTTCGCGATCTGCGCCAGCCGAATTCGCTCCCTGTCCGCGGGCGGTGAGCCCAGGGATCAGCACGCTGCCGGCGATCACCCATCGCAGCCAGGCCCGCAATGGACGGAACGGGAACAATCTCATGCAGCTCCTTAAGCACATGTCCGGGCGGCCCAGTCAGTCAATATGTCTCATACACTACCGATTTTTCGGACAGATACAATCGGAAAACGGGGTGAGGGCGTGTCAGCGCTGATAAATCGGGATGAGCTGATAAGCGGGAGTCAGGGCGAGGATTGACAGAGACGTGGTGTAATTCCGTCCGAAGTAGTCGCCGTTGTTCTCATTTTCCCGCTCCCACGATCCATCAGCCGCCTGGTGGGCGAGCAGCGTTTCCACCAGGGACGGAAAGAACTCCTTCCAGTATTCGCCGCCCAACTGGCACATCGCCTGGCTGCAGTAAAAGGCCCCGTAGTGATAAGGCCCGGGTCCCTGGTTGTAGCGCCGGAAGGAGACTTTGAGGATCCAGTCGCCGGTGCGCTGAGCCTGTTCGGAATGATGCTCGCCTCCCAGGGCGAGTGAAACAACAGCCCCTCCCGCAACGCCGCGTGTGGCGAGT
>JAGVKR010000790.1 GCA_020050375.1 Planctomycetales bacterium | reverse complement strand
GCTGTAAACCAGCTCACCGGCCAGCAGTCGGTCAACATCCGTCAGCCCGACGGGGCAGGGGGCGCCATCCCGAAGCGGGATTAAGTCGGCCGTTGTCGAGCCGATATCGAACAGCAGACCTTCTCCCGTCCGCGACAGACGTCCGGCCCAGGTGGCCAGCGCATGCCAATTGGCCGCGGAAACCTGTCGCGGGACCTCGCGCGCCTCAGCCGGGGAAACGAACCGTCCGGCCGTCGTCCAGACGCAAATCGCCGCCTCTCCCGCCGCCTGTTCGACGGCGCCAAGAATCGAATCGACCCCAATTCGCTTCGTTTCGAAACAATCGGCCAGTTCCGCCGTCATCGTCACGGCCAACCGGTCAGCGCGGGGAAATCCCGACAGGAGCTTCGACAGCCGCGCCGGCAATTCCTCGGGCGCCCGCCAGATCTCGAACACCTCCGACAGAGCCGTTCCGGTTGTCGAAGCCCCCTTCAGATTGGCACCGCCGATATCGAGCCCCACCACGTGCATGTGTCGCTGATTCCCCTCGTTGTCTGAACTTCGCGGTCGCTAATGCAATGCTCCACGCAGATGGGACATGATACGGGTGCCACGGCCAGCGACCAACGGGAGTCGGCCGTGCGAACGTCTCGGCGAATTCCTGTTGTATGAGGCTCGCAATAATGGAATGCAATTCTGCGTCACCACACGAATGCCCGATCAATTCGAATCGGCCGCAGCGTTCTCGAAGTGCCTACCCGTCAGCGACACGAAGACATCCTCAAGACTGGCATGGCGCGTCGACAGGCTCGCCAGTTCTCCCGCTGCCATGCGAATTCTTTCCAGAAGTGCCGGTAATGCCACGTGCGGCTCGCTGACCGACAGGCAGTAGTCGTCGCCGTCGCGGCGCACCGCACGGACGGCCGGCAATCGCTCGAAATCGTGTTGCGTGAGCTGCGGCGTGACCCCACCCGAAGCCCGAAAGCGAATGATGTGCTCTCCCCCCAGGCCGGCGATCAGCTCCTGCGGAGTCCCCAGTGCAATCACCCGCCCCTGATCGACGATGGCCACCTGATCGCACAGCCGCTCGGCCTCGTCCATGTAGTGCGTCGTCAAGAGGACAGTCTTGCCGCGGTCTTTGAAGGTTTTGATGATCTCCCACAACTGGCGGCGCGACTGAGGGTCGAGTCCCGTTGTGGGCTCGTCGAGGAACAACAGATCGGGGCTGCCGACCAGCGCGCAGGCCACCGCCAGCCGCTGACGTTGCCCGCCCGAGAGCTTCCCCACCCAGGTCTGCGCCTTTTCGTCGAGCGAAACCTCGTGCAGCGCCACGTCCGGTTCGATCCCGCGACGATAAAAGCTGCGGAAAAGCGTCAGCGTCTCGCGAACCGACAATTTGTCGGAAAGCTTCGTTTCCTGAAGCGAGATCCCGATCCGCTGCCGGATCTCGTCGTCGTCATGTCCCCATCGGCGGCCGAGCACCTCGACTTCTCCCGACGTCGCGGGGAGCAATCCTTCGAGAATTTCGATTGTCGTTGTCTTGCCGGCGCCGTTCGGCCCCAACAGACCAAAGCACACGCCCGTCTCGACCGCCAGATCGAGTCCCCGCACCGCTTCGACCGGCGGTTTGCCGTCGTAGGTCTTCACAAGCTGCATGCACCGAATCGCCAGAGACATGCGACGTATGTTAATGACCCTGCGAATGCTTCGCTACGCTTGCCCTCTTCGCGAAATCCCGCGCCCGCGCCCGGCAGGATTGTGGCGAAAAGCATCTCGACGCCGTAAGATGAATTCTCTTCTCAATCGTCTCGGATTTCCCATCCACATTTCACAGAATGCCGCAAGGCAGGGGGACGGTGAAGCGCGATGGCTAAGACTCATGTCGACGACGTTCGCAACGTGGCGCTTGTCGGGCACGGCGCCGGGGGAAAAACGACGCTGGCCGATCTGATGCTGTTTCGAGCCGGAATCGGCTCGCGCGCCGGTTCGGTGGATGACGGCACGAGCGTGCTCGATTTCGACGAAGAGGAAAAGCAGCACAAATACACGATCTCGTCGTCGCTGATTCATTTCACGTTCGCCGGCAAGGCCTTCACGGTGCTCGATACACCGGGGTATCCCGATTTCATCGGCCAGGCGATCGGCGCGCTGCGCGCGGTTGAGACCGCGGTGATCGTGATCAATGCCGCCGCCGGGATCGAAGTCAACACGCGCAAGGTCTTCTCGCTGGCGGGCGATGCGGGCCTCGGGCGCGTGATCGTGATCAACAAGCTCGATCACGACAACGTGCGGTTTCCGGAACTTGTCGACTCGATCCAGGAGACGTTTGGAAAGAAATGCGTGCTGATGAACGTGCCCAACGGGCTGGGGTCCGCCTTCACGGAAGTCATCAGCACCCTCAAAGTTCCGGAGAAGCCGCCTGCGGGCATACCCATTCAACCCACCGACATCACGCAGTCGCTGATGGATTCGATCGTCGAGTCGGACGAAGCCCTGATGGAGCGCTACCTCGAAGGGGGAACTTTCACCGACGACGAGATCGCCCATGCCATCGAGCACGCGATTGCCGCCGGAACGTTGATTCCCATTTTCTGCCTGAGCGCCAAAACGGGCGTCGGCGTCAAGGAATTTATGGAGGCCATCGCCGAAGACGGGCTGACGGCGGCCGACATCCCGCACGCGGCGATGAATCCCGCCGGCGTGGAGCAGAAGATCGAAGCCAAAGACGACGGCCCATTCATCGCGCAGGTCTTCAAGACGCGCATCGATTCGTTCGTCTCGCGGATGAGTTACGTGCGGATTTTCTCGGGAAAAATCGCCAAAGAAGGCTCGCTGCAGAACTCGCGCTCGGGCAAATCGCTCAAAGTGAGCAATCTCTTTCTCGTGCAGGGAGGCCAGCAGGACCCACTCGACAGCGCCTCGGCCGGCGACGTTGTGGCCCTGATCAAGATGGACGACTTGCAGGTCGGCGACACGTTGACCGACGGCAAGCACGGGGCGCTCGTTCTTCCGCCGCT
>JAGVKR010000247.1 GCA_020050375.1 Planctomycetales bacterium | reverse complement strand
GGCCGCAAGAACTCCCAGCGCCAGCCACCGCTGCCAAATGGACATGATCCGCGTCCCTGAATGGGTCTTCGTCAGCCGGTGCTGCGCCTGGCCCGGAATAAAGAGCAAAAAAAATCGAATGGTGCGGCAGGGCTTGGAACTGAGAAAGCGGCCTGCCGTCGCAGAAGCATTTGAGTTTGTCACAGCTTGAGCGAGAAGTCAACCAGTTCCGGAGGGCAGTTCCGGAGGGAGCGGGCCTGTGCGGGTGCATCCATCAATCGGAGGTGGTCAACGACGATCGCCGACGCCGGCAGTGTCGACCACGTGGGCGACACGGCTGTCATCGGATGTTCCCACTCAAGCGAGGCACCTCCGCGGAAGTCACGAGAGGGGCTTGGGCTTCAACGAGATGGCGGGGTATGATTGTTGATGTCACAAGGCCAGAAGCCACGCGACGGCTTCATCGCGCGGCCCACAGAACTGTTCGTGCCGGGCCGCGCGGTCATGCAGGTTCCTGTTTCATTCTTATCTCTCGTCACACAAGATGGTTGCGGTGAAAAACCGCAGTCTACGCTGCATAATCATAGGCTGCATAATTGTGCCAACCTTTTCGTCTCGTGCTACGAACGCCTCGAATCCGCGTATGCCGCGCAGATTCATTCGGGACTGAATCGCAACCCATATCAGTTACGTGCTTTGACTGAAGCGAATTGAAACCACGAATCACGCGAATCCAACGAATCAGGAAGGGATCGGCGGCGTTTGGATCAGGCCGGAAGGCCTGAATCCCGTTCTGATTCGTGTGATTCGTCAGATTCGTGGTTTTCCTCGTTCCGCTTGGCATAAGAAGTTTTCAACCACGAAAGACGCGAAACAGACAAAAAAAAGGGCTCCGGGCCACGGTTGAGCGCAGCAATCGCGCGGACACCGGAACGGGCGAATTTCAAAAATGTGTGACGTTGCACATTTTTGAATTTGTTCCAAGCGGCGTTGAGATCACTGGCGCGCCGATCGGTTCCGATTGTGGCTGGATTTCAAAATCCGATGCAGTTGTCGGATTTTGAAAGGCTTCCTTATGGCGAAAGGAAGGGAGAATTGCGGCGCGCCGCGAGAGGTAAGCAGACCTTGACGCTTATAGTATACAAAAGAACAGATGCGGATTCAAGTCGGATTCTGGCCGCGAACGCTGCAAGAGACGGCCGTGTTTCGGGCGTACGAGCGGAAGCGGTGGATGATGCGGATCAGACTGGATGCGAAGATATCCGTCGAGCATCCCCCCTCGGTCGATCGCGACATGAGGGCGTTCGTATCCGCACCATCCGCGTTATCCGCGCGTATCCGGTGCGCCAGGCGAAGCCTGGTTGATCTTGTGAACTGAAAGGAGTTTGCCAGGTGAATTGCTCGTCACACAGGTAGTCCCCGCAGCGTCGGAGAGAGCGATCTCGGCGGCGGAGCCTGCGATGGACGAAGTCGTCAGCCGTATCCAAAGCGTGTGTTCCGCAAGCTGGACGCCTATGTTCAAGAGTGTCTGATCCGCCAGGGGAGCCGCTTCGTGGAGACGATCCTGACGGTTGTGGAAACTTGCCACCGGCAATCTCGCAACAGCTTCGAGCACCTCACCGCCGCCATCGAGGCCCACTTCGCCGATCAACCCGCCCCCACTCTACTGTCCGGGCCGTGAACGGTTACCCACCAGACCGATGCACACCTGTTTGCAGTCGGGCCGATGATCGCGCGAATAGCCGCGCTTGGCCAGAGGATTCGCTGTGGCTTGTCCCTCGAAGTACGTGCTCGTCACGTCGTACAGCAACAGGTCGTATTCGATGCCGAACAGGGTCCCGTAACGTTCCTTCAGAAACACCTCCAACTTTACCTTCAGCGGCAACAGTTCGTCGAGTCCGCGATACAGACGGTTGTCATCGACTTTGGAAGCCGGCACACCCAGCAGGTCGCACAGCGCGCTCTGTCGATAGAAGTGCTCGGCGATGTGCAGTTCACTCGAGGGCTCGCTTAGCCGCGCCGCCATCAGGACCAGCGCCGTCAGCGACCACGGCACGTCTTCTTTGCCAACCGGCATTTCCCGTTTGAGGAATTCGTGCAGCCCGAGTCGCTTCACCAGTTCCAATGTCATCCACGGTCCGCCGAACGAAAGACAGTTCTCGACGCGCACACGTGTGCGATCGATCTCAACAAACTCGGATTTCGTCTCGGGGTCTTCTGCGAGCAACTGTGGCTGTCGCGATGCCGGTCGCGGCTCGATGGCTTGTTGCACGCCCAGCCGACCGGCCTCGTCCATCTGCATAATGACTTGCGTCAAATACTTCCTGCCCAGTCCCCCAAAGAATTCTCAAACTTGTCAATATTCTTTCAGGTGGACCAGGCCAGCATCCGAAACTCGGCTGTAGACCAGGTGCAACGTATTGAGGTTGGGCAATTCCTTGATGGTGTCGGCCAGCGCCGCATCACTCACCCGGGCACTGCACAGCCAAAGGCCCCAGAGTTCCTTGCATTCTTTGAGGTGGACAAGCCCCGCATCGCTCACGGCCGTTCGGTCGAGGACAAGGTCCGTGAAGTTCCTGCAATCCTAAAACTGGGCCAGTCACTCGTCGCTCACGATCGTTTTTTTGGACAGATTCAGGCCGATCAGTTCGAACGCTCCCTGGGGCAGATCGCCAACAACTCCGATCGGCCGTTCCATATCGTTCTCCTTGATACGGATTTTTCCGCCGATCGACAGCGCCAACTCGGCGGCGGCCCGTTCGGGGGCGGGGGTGTTCATCGGCGTTTGTGGCAATTCCTATTTGACGACATCGACCGGCAGAACCAAGCGAAAACCGATGGTGTTGTAACGATTCGTCAAATCATGGGAGATGCGGCGCGAGGCCCGGCAGGTGTATGCATTACTCCACCATGTGCCGCCGCGGAGCACGCGCCCAGCGTGGGAGTGAAATGGGCCGATTGGGTTCAGTGCCGGTTCTTCCACAAATTGTTCGTAGGAATTCAACCGCCAACCGCCATGCACCCATTCCACCAGGTTCCCGTGAACGTCAAATAAGCCGAACGGATTGGCTTTCAGCGCGCCGCCGCGGTGCGTTCGGCCCCCCGAGTTTGCGCCAATCCAGTCAACCTGGATCACATCGCTGTGCTTGTCGCCGCCCCAGTATCTGGTCGTCGTCCCCGCGCGGCAGGCGAACTCCCATTGGGCTTCCGTCGGCAAACGGTAACCGGTCCCCTCCGCCGTCGTCAAAGTCTCATCAGTCCGCAGATAGAATGGCTGGCGTTGCTCCTGCTGGCTCAGCTTCGCACAGAAATCAGCAGCGTCATACCAACTCGCCCTGTCCACCGGGTGGCTTCTCGTGTCCATCCCGGCGACGGCGTCTTTCCCTTCGCCGGTCGACGCGAAATGAGAGGGATTTTGTCCCATCACCTGTTCGTACTGTCATTGCGTCACTTCATCGACGCCGAGGTAGATCGGCTGCGTCAGGATCACCTTGTGCTGTGGGGCTTCGCTCCGAATGCATTCCTGCCAGGGTTTGTTTTCGCCGATATACACGATCGCCTCTTCGATTTCGGCCGGCGTGCTGCCCATCGTGAACTCGCCCGGGGGGATGAGGACGAACTCCATCCCGAGGCTGTTGGTGTACTCGACCGGCACTCCGACGTGTTTGGCCCAGGCTTCCTGATGTGCGCGGGCTTTCGCTGTGTCGAAGGGGGCGATCGCGGGAGGGGGGGCCTCCGCCGGCCAGACATGCCAGTCGGCCCCCGGAGACTCCAATGGGGTTGCCGGTCCTGATCGACGAGCCGAACGTACGCTTCGTGAACCAGCGCCGTCGCCTGCAGGGTATGGTCGGGCGATTCCTGGGCCATCTTCGCCGCGGCGAGGCGGCGCAATTCGCTGTAGACCAGCGGCAGAAGCTGCTCGGACGCCTTTGGCTCGCCCTGCTCGATCGCGGAAAGAATTCGCGTGACGTCGTTCATACCGACCTTTGAGGAACGCGGAACACAATTCCCGAGCATAGCCAGATTTGGCTTGCAGAATCCACTCTGCTCGCGGCTGGACTGATCGGGATTCATATTTCATCTGTGCCGTAAACATTGCGATCACCGCGTAACGTTGATACGCTCGTTGAAGGTCGCCGATGGTCGATTTGGTCTGGCCTCAGCGGCACGATCGTGCCCGATTCCGGTGCAAGGGCTGCTTCATGTCCACCGTCGAGGGAAGCCGGCAACGCCTGTGCGGTCTCTTCGATCGCCGGGCGTTTCTGCGGCTCGGAGCGTTCGGCGGACTGGGCTTGTCGCTCCCGCAATATCTGGAGGGGGCCGACAAGCCGAACAATGCGGATTCGTCGTTCGGTCGCGCGCGGCGTTGTATTCTGCTGTTCCTTGCCGGCGGCCCTTCGCAGCTTGACACATGGGATCCGAAGCCGCTTGCTCCCCTGCGGATCCGCGGCGAATTTTCGCCGATCGCGACGAGTGTGCCGGGGATCGAATTCAGCGAGCTGTTCCCACAGATCGCCCGGCAGGCGGATAAGTTATGCGTCGTCCGCTCGGTGACGCACGGAGACACGACGCACACGTCGGCCGGTTACACCATGTTGACGGGCGTTCCGCATCCGCTCGCGAACACGCCCAACGCCGCGCTGATCCGGCCGAACGCGAACGATCATCCCCATGTGGGATCGATTTTGACGAAGGTCCGCACGCGACGCACGGGGGCCCCGGTGTTCGCGGCGTTACCCGAGGTCACCAAAGATGCCGCAGTCAACGAGATTCCCGGTCAGAATGGCGGGTTTCTGGGGAATGTGGCGGCCCCTTTCCGCATCGAAGGAAATGCCGCCCGTACGGGTTTCCAGCGGCCGGAGATTTTGCCTTCCGAGGGGGTTACCGGGGAGCGAATGGAAGACCGGCGGTTGCTGCGCGACGCGCTTGGCCGGCGACTGGCGGGGGCCGATTCAGGTAAGCTGGGACAAATGGACGTCTGGTACGAACAGGCGTTCGACCTGCTGCATTCGGCCGCGTTGTGCAGAGCGTTCGAGGTTGACCAGGAACCGCCGGCGCTTCGGCAAGCATACGGGTCGCATCTCTTCGGTCAGGGATGTCTTTTGGCCCGGCGGCTCGTCGAGGCCGGTGTGGGGCTCGTCACCGTCTATTGGCACTACGAGGGACCGGACGATTCGCCGGTATGGGACACGCACCAGAACAACTTTCGGCACCTGCGGACACGCCTAGCGCCGCCGACCGATCGTGCGCTTGCCGCGCTCTTGAACGATCTTGCCACCCGTGGTCTCTTGCACGACACGCTGCTCGTCTGCCTGGGGGAATTCGGCCGGACGCCGTTGGTCAACGCCTTTGCCGGCCGCGATCATTGGGCGGCGGTACAGTCGATTCTGCTGGCCGGTGCGGGGATTCCCGCCGGGAGCGTCTACGGCGCTTCCGACCGCGATGGCGGGCAACCCGCGAAAAATCCGGTGGCCCCCGCAGACCTGACGGCGACGATCCTGCACCTGCTGGGAGTTCGTGGCGACCTGGAACTTGTCGATCTCACAGGCCGCCCGCTGCGGGCATGCACCGGCGCGCCGGTCGCGGGGTTGATCTGAGCTCGATCGCTCCAGAAGCGGGCGTTCCGGCTGAATCGCCCCAGGCCTCACATCCGAACAAATTCCATGCCGATGATCCGCGGCGACCACTTGAGCCGGAATCAGCAACGATGTTGGACTTTAAGGGTCAGGTTCATTTATTTCGGCGGTGACGGTCTTTTCTGCCCAGCCGCACCGGAATTTCGGCAAGAAGGCCAACTCGCTGGTGCCGACTGCGTAATCTGTACCGCGTCTATGGGATCTGGCAGAACGGACGAACAAGCCGCGGGTGCCTGCTGTGCCGCGGTTGGCCAATTGCCACGTGCGGAATGCGCCTGGGCTATCGCTTCTGGTCATTCCCCGGATCGTGCGTTCCGATCCAACTAGAGGAGGCGAAAGGACTCACACGCCCCCTCGAACTGCCCGTTCGGGCGCCACGGCGTTATGGGCAGGCTCACAATCACGGAGGAAAGGACTTGTCATCCATGGAGTCGGCCCTCGCCCCGGCAGCTCAGACGCCCCGGAATTCGACGTTTCCCGCTCCCCGCGCACGGATCATCCTCTTCTCGCTGCTAGCCCTGGCGGCGGGAATCGGGACCTCGGTCTGGCTCGGCAAGATGCGCTTCGAGCGGTTCCCCGGGTTTCTCCAGGCGCGGCTGCAGACCCTCACCGCCGGCCGCGACGCGCGGATCGCCCGGATTCTGGTGACCCCCGGGACGGTCGTCGCCCCCGGACAGCCGATCGTCGTTCTCGACGACCAGGAGCTCGAACAACGCCTGCAGATCAGCCGGCAGGAAATCCAATCGCTCGAAATCGAGTTGTCGCGGACGCAGGCGGCTCTGGAAGTCGAGCTCGACATTCAGCGTCGCGACATTCTCGATCGCATTTTCGAGACCAAATGCCGATCGGCCCAGTTGCTCAGGCAGCAGTTTCTCGTTCCGCAGGAAACAACCCTCTCGGCGCGGATGGCCGATCGCTGGAAGAGCGACTCCCCGCCGCCGGTGTCGTTCGTCAGCCAGACTTCGACGCTCTTCGAGGATGTCGCCCGAAATGATCAAGCCCGCGGCGATCGCACGGCGGCCGTCAATCGCGAAGCGCTTCCTCGCACCCTCACGGCCGAGATGGAGCTGTGCATCGATCACATCGCCGAGCTCGAAAAGATGAGCCGCGAGCTGCCGCAGAAGATCAGCCGCTCGATGGGGGCCGACTTGGCGCAATCTCGCCTCGAACACGCGCGGGCCGCGCTCGCGACACTCGAAAAGCAGAAGAAAGAACTGACGCTCGTCGCGGAAACCGCCGGGATGATCGGCGTGTTTCACAAGGATGTGGGGGACCGGGTGACGGCCCACGAGCCGATCGTCCAGTTGCTCGACGAAGAACAGCCGTACCTGATGCTGCAGGTTCCCTCGCCGCGGATTTCGGATTTTGCTCCGGGGACGGTCGTCGAGCTTCGCTTCCCCGGCGGTGAGAAAGGAAAGGGGCGGGTCGAAACGATTCCCCCACAGACCTCGGATCTGCCCGCCGATCACGGAGCGAAAGCCGAAACGATGATCACCGCCCACATCGATCCGGTCGGCAGGCTCTGGCCGAACATCCCCTTCGGGTCGGTGGTCGAGGTCCGTCGGAGACGGTAGTCGTCCCGTGGGGGAAGAGGGGGAGAGAGAGAGACGGGGAGAGTGAGAGATACGGCAACATGAAGGGGCGCCTTCGTTGCCGCTTCTACGCTTTCCCACGCTCTCTATTCTCCCCTACTCTCTGTCTCTCCTTCTCCCTCCCTCTGATTGCGCCGCGCTACAAAGCCGCGGATTATTCTGCTACTTTGACACGCATGCCTCCCCCCGCGCCGCAGACGTTTCGTGTGCCTTCCGAGCTGGTGAATTCGACGATCGCGGCGGCGCTGCGGGCGTGGTTGCCGGGCAAATCGTGGTCCGACATCAACAAGCTCCTCAAGAGCCGGCATGTCACCGTCAGCGGCAATCTGTGCCTCGACGAGGGACGACGGCTTAAGCTCGACGAAGTGGTCAAGCTCCTTTCGCACTCGGCGGCGGCCCCTCCTCGCGAAGAGGACGTGCGGATCCGCTATATTGACCCGCATCTGGTCATCGTCGAGAAGCCGGCGGGAATGACGACGCTCCGGCACCCGGAAGAACGCAACTGGCCTAAACGCCGGAAGCAGTTGCAGCCCACGCTCGATGAGATCCTGCCGCGGATCATTGCCAAGCGCGAAGAGGGGAAGCAGGCGGCAAGCCAGAAGCGGCCGGCGCGGGGAAAATCGCGGAGCGTGCCG
>JAGVKR010000366.1 GCA_020050375.1 Planctomycetales bacterium | reverse complement strand
GTGAGCAGCGACAGCGTGCTCTCGAACTGGCCGAAAGCGAACGTGGTGAGAAACGTCGTCAGCAGAATCAGGCCGATCGAGGGAGTCGCCAGCGCCGCCCGCAGGCTGCCGACGTCCAGCCAATGCCGGGCTTCGGCACGAGCGCCCGGTTGCAGTGATTCAGGCAGCAGAAAGATCGCCGAGAGGAGCGCCAGCCCCGACAAGACGCCAGCCACGTAGCCGGGGGCCGAGCTTGGCGCTCCCAGCCGGTGCAGCGTCTCCTGCTGTTCGACCGAAAGGATGGCGGCGATCTGCGAATCTCGGGTTCGCTTGAGCGCGTCGCGTTGGGCCCGCGTATTGCTTCTTCCCAGTGCCTGGCGCTCGCGGCCGTACTCTTCGACGGCGGCGGCAATTCGCGAGGATTGATCGGGTGTGACGTGGAGCGCTTCGGCGACCTGCCCGCCGGCTTTCGAGCCGAAGTCGCTGACGTCACCCGGCACGAAGGCCGCTCCCAGCAGCGGACCGAACGTAAATCCAATCCCGAACGCCGCACCGATCAGAGCCATGCCCTTCGCACGCTCTTTTGGCCCGGTCACGTCAGCGATGTACGCCTGGGCGGTGGGGATCGTCGCTCCGGCAATTCCCGCACCGATTCGGCAGATGAAGAGCCACGGCAGAACACCCAGCCCGAGCATCGTCCCCGACGCTCCCAGGGACGTGCAATATCCAAACAGGGTGTAGAAGACTGCCGAGCCGGCCAGTCCCAGCATGAGGATCGGCCGCCGCCCGACTCGATCGGAAACGCGCCCCCAGAGCGGCGCGAAGAGAAACTGCATCGCCGAGAACGACGCCATCAAGAGCCCCAGCGTCAGCCCGTCGGCATTGAAATGCTTCGCGTACCGCGGCAACAGCGGCAATACGATCCCGAAACCAAGGAGGTCGATGAAGACCGTGAGAAAGATAATGAGCAGCGGGGCACGACGCGAAGACGACATTCAACAACCTTTCGGACGAACCGATCACACCTTGCGCAACAGCGTCACACGGCCAGTCGGCACCCATTCCACGACGAAAATGTTGCCGTTCTTGTCGTAGCAGGCGTCGTGCGGGTGGACGAACTTGCCGTTCTCCCAGCGTTCGGGCTGGCCGCGCATTTTGAAGCCCCCCTTGTCGTCTTTCTCGAGGACCAGCTTCGTCCATTCGGGATCGTAGCCCAGGTGGACGATCGTCTTGTTGTCCTTGTCGAGAATCGACACGCGGGCATGCAGGTCGGGGACGAGAAGCTCTGTCCCGCGGATGTCGAAATGCGCGGGAAAGCTGACGTCCCCCGCAAACCCGATGTGTTTCCCGTCGAGCGTGAAGTACTGGAGGCGCGCATTGGCGCGGTCGGCGACGACGAGCGACGGCTCGCGGCCGGGCCGGTCATCGAGCCAGATGCCGTGCGGCGTTTTCATTTTGCCCGGCTCAGTTCCTTCGCCTCCCCACGTGCGGATCCAGCGGGCGTTCTTGTCGTACTGGTGGATGTAATGCGACCCGTAGCCGTCGGCGACGTAGAATCCGCCGTCTGATCCGAAGGCGACGTTGGTCGGGCTGAACTTGCTGACCTTCTGATAGACCTCCGGTTCCATCGGGTAGCACATCTTCCAGACCTGCTCGCCGGTGAGGGTCGTTTTGATCACCTGCCGGTTGAACACATCGCAGAGGTGCAGAAACTCCTCGTTGCCGTCCTTGCGGATGTCGATTCCGTGGCCCCCCTGGTGGTACTCCTTGCCGAACGAGCGGACGAACTTGCCGGCCGGATCGAACACGGCGACGGCGTCGATCGGCACTTCGGCGCGGCTGCGGTGCTTGATGTAGATCAAGCCCGCCGAGTCGACGGCGACGCCGTGTGTCTCACCCCACTTGATGTGCGAGGGGACTTCGCCCCAGTTGTGAATCGCTTCGTAGGTGTGTTCGCCCGTGCCGACGATTGCGTTCTTCACGCCGGCCTTGTCGGCGGCTCCCAGAATGGTCGGCCCCACGGCAGAGGCGGCGACGGCCGCGCCGGCGGCTTTGATGAACTCGCGGCGGGAAGGGCCGCTCTCGGACGAAGCACGATTTGACGCTGACATGTTGGGAATCCTCGCGGCGAGCGAAAATGCGAAAACAGTCGGGATCGATCAGCGATTGTCATTCTAATGGAACGGGATTGACAGACATAATATACTTTTGTATACTAATGGGTGCGTGTCGCGGAAGCATAACGCGAACGCGGTTTCGTCTTCCACCACCACACGAAACGACGAAATTCAAAATCCTATGTCCTGAGCGCCAGTTGCACTTATCAGCGCGAACCGGAGACGATGCCCGACAGGATCGCCTGGTTTCGTGACCATCCGCCCGAAAAATATCCGGTCATCGTCGCGGAAAGCAACGGCCACATTGTCGGATGGGGCGCGCTCTCGAAGTTTCGACCGCGGGCGGCCATGGCGCCAACGGTTGAAGCGTCGGTCTACATCAAACACGATCGGCATCGCCACGGGCTGGGGCGGACGATCTTGAGCGACTTGATCGCTCGCGCTCGCGAATCCGGTTTTCACTCGATGATCGGGAGCGTGAGCGCCGAGCAGGCAGCGAGCATCGCCTTGCAGGAGCGCATGGGCTTTCGGAAAGTCGCTCACCTCGTTGAGATCGGCCACAAATTCGGGAAATGGCTGGATTTGATCTACATGCAATTGACGCTCGACTCCGAGATCGCTCGTTGACGCAAAGCACCGGCGACAGGGCGACACGGTTGAACCGCTGCCGGTGAGAGGCGAGACTACTCCCGTGTCGTAGCGTCACGGATGCCGTCGTGTGGTGAGGAGTCGTCGTGCCGTCGAGGCAGCGGAGCTTTTGGAATCTGGCGCTGACGTTTGCGGCGGTCTATCTGCCGCTGGCGCTCGGGGGGACGCTGCTGGCCGTGTTCGGCCTGGCGGTCGAGGCGTCGATGGCCGTTTCCGGGATGCTCCTGTTCTCGACGCTGGCCCTGTTTTCGATTCTGGTCGCCGCCTACGTCTTCTCGCGCCGTGTCGACGACAATGTCGATGCGGCCAGCGACGTCCTCTGGCAGGTGTCCACCGGCGAATTCGAAGGCCGGATTCCGGCCGAGCAGAGGTTCCTGATCGAGCCGCTTGCCGAGTCGGTCGACAAGATGCAGGAATACCTCCGAACGCGGTTCGCCGAGCTCCAGGCGCATCGCAACCAGTTGCGAACGGTGCTCGACAGCATGGCCGAAGGAGTGATCGCCGTCGACAGCGGGCAGCGGGTGATCCTGCTCAACGACGCCGCGTGCCGCTTGTTTCGCCTGCAACACGCGTCGGCCGTCGGCCGGCCGCTGTGGGAGCTGGTCCGCAGCCCGAACCTGCAGCAATGGGTGGCCGAGGCACTCGGGTCGAGCGAACCGGTGGGAGGCGAAATGGAACTGCTCGCACCGATGTCGCGGATGTTGTCGGTTCGCGCAGCGGGCCTTCCGGGAGACCCGGCCGGGGGGGCGATCGTCGTCGCCAGCGACATCTCGCAGCTTCGACGCCTCGAATCGGTGCGGCAGGAATTCGTGGCCAACGCCTCGCACGAATTGAAGACGCCGCTGGCTTCGATCAAGGCCTGCATCGAAACGCTCCTCGACGGCGCGATCGACGACGTCGATGTCCGCGTTCGCTTCCTGCAGACGGTCAGCGAGCAAAGCGACAGGCTCGATCGGCTCGTTCGCGACTTGTTGTCGCTGACCCGCATCGAGTCGGAAGGCATGCAGACCGATCTGCATCCCGTGCCGCTGGGAGCGATCGTGTCGGTCTGCCACGAGCGGCACCGTCAGAATGCCGAGCGCAAGCAGATGCGCCTCGTCACCGAGCCTCCGCCCGAACCAATGGTCGTGCTGGGGGACGAAGAGGCGCTGGAGCAGATTCTCGACAATCTGATCGACAACGCGATCAAGTACACGAATGAAGGGGGCTCGGTCACAATCCGTTGGAAGGAACAGGACGGGGGGTGTCTCCTCGAAGTCGAAGACACCGGCATCGGTATTCCGCAAACGCATCTCCCCCGCATCTTCGAGCGGTTCTATCGGGTCGATCGAGCCCGCTCGCGGGAACTGGGGGGGACGGGGCTGGGGCTGTCGATCGTCAAGCACCTCGTGCAAGCTCTGGGGGGAACGATTTCGGTCAACAGCCGTCTTGGAACGGGAACTTTGTTCGCCGTCCAACTGGGGCGCCCCTAACGACCCGTTGAAAGGGGATTGTGCCCTCTCGGAAGAGCGGTTTTTCCGGGAGAAGTTCAATTTCCGAAAGGGCCTACTCCACGCTTTCGACGGGCTTTTGGCCTTCATCGTTTCTTCACAATTCACCGGGTCGATTCTTCATACACAAAGCGTAGCATCAGTCTCGATGAATTGGGTATTCGATGCGCGGTTGGCGCGTCTGCAGGGGCGGTCGCTTTGGATTCTCTCACTTTGCCGCACGACATTCAGCGCTGATAGACCTCACCCGCGTTCGGTCAGCAATCCGGCAGACGTCATCGGGGGGAAGGGGCGGTATGGTGGCCCTGCTACAGTCGTTCTCGGAAATTGTCAGCACGAACCAGTCTCGCCGTGCGCACCAGGGAAACGATGCGCCTCCTGCCCTCGCGCCCAAAATCGAGGCCCGCGGCGTCAACTTCCATTACGGACCGACGCAGGCGTTGTTCGATATCACGCTGTCGATTGCCGAACGCTGCGTCACCGCACTGATCGGCCCCTCGGGTTGCGGCAAGAGCACGTTTCTGCGAACGCTCAACCGGATGAACGACCTGATCGAAGATCGACGCCTGACGGGGCAGGTCCTGGTCGACGGGGTCGACATCTACGGCCCCGAGATCGACGTGGTCGCGCTCCGCAAGCGGGTGGGAATGGTCTTTCAGAAGTCGAACCCGTTCCCCAAGTCGATCTACGAAAACGTCGCCTACGGCCCGCGGATCGCCGGGACGCGCAGCAAATCGGAGCTCAACGGCATCGTGGAGGCCTCGCTGAAACGGGCCGCACTCTGGGATGAAGTCAAAGACCGTCTCCGCGACAGCGCCCTCGCCCTGTCGGGGGGGCAGCAGCAACGCTTGTGCATCGCCCGGACGCTTGCCACCAATCCGGACGTCGTGCTGATGGACG
>JAGVKR010000072.1 GCA_020050375.1 Planctomycetales bacterium | reverse complement strand
CGCGCGCGGCTTCGAACCTCGATGCCGGAAAGATGTCGAGCAGCCTCCAATCGGCCGATCGCGGCCCGTCGCTGTTCTCCCCGGCTCCGTCGGCCGCGCAGGTCTGGCGGACACCGCGCGGGACGGTCGCTCGGTAAGGACGCCGTTTCGCACGGTCATTTCGGATCGGGACCGCTCGCCGCAGGCTTCCTTTTCGGGTTGCTCTCGGCAGATCGCGCGACGGGCGGTTTCCGGTAGTCGAGTGGCGGGGGCTGGGCGCGGCGCATCAGGCTCTCATAACGTTGCTCTCCCAACCGGCGCTGCAGTTCGGCTTTAGCCGTCGCCAGCGTCTCGGGATGCTCGAACAGATCCCACGCCGACGCGGCCAGAACGCGCGCGGCGAGATCCATTCCTTTGCGACCGATCGACGTCCCCCCGGCAGCGCACGCCTGCCAGGTGTGGGCCGGCGTCCCCGGAACCCAACAGGCCGTGCTGAAACCGGTTGTGGGGACGACCCACGAAATGTCTCCCACGTCGGTCGAGCCCTTTCCCACCTGACCGCTCTGATCGACCACGTCGCGAACGCTCTCCAGGGGTTGCGGCTCATCGAGCGATTCCTGCACGCGCACGGCAAACTGTCGCTCGTCGGGGGAATAATCGAGATGGTTGAGAGCGCGGAGGTTCGACAGCGTGACCTGCGTCAGCGCGGTATTGGGAAGAATCTCGAGCGTCCCCCCCAGATAGTCGACTTCCAGCTTGGTCTCAGTCGCCAGGGCCGCTCCCTGTGCGCACAATTCGAGCCGGCGATAGACCGATCGAACAACGGTCGCATTCGGGTGGCGAACGTAGAAGTAGACTTCAGCAAATTCGGGAACAATGTTCGGGGCCTCGCCCCCGGCCGTGATGACGTGGTGGATCCGCGTCAGGTCGGGCGTGTGCTCGCGGAGCAGTTCGCTGGCGTGCGCGGTCAGCTCGACGGCGTCGACAGCCGATCGTCCCAACTGCGGGGAACCCGACGCATGTGCCGCTTTCCCTAAAAACCGGAATTTTGCGGCGATTCGCGCCAGCGACGACATGTCGCCGGCGCTGTTGCGGCTGGAAGGATGCCAGTGCAGCACGGCATCGCAATCCTGAAACAGCCCCTCCCGGACCATGAAGACTTTCGCCGAACCTCCCTCCTCTGCCGGGCATCCATAGAATCGAACGGTTCCCTTGATCGTTCCGCTGCGGATCTGCTCGGCGACGGCGATCGCCGCCGAGGCGGAAGCGACACCGAACAAATGATGCCCGCATCCGTGGCCCCATTTGGTCTCATCGCGCGGCTGGCGGTAGGGGACCAGCTCCTGCGACAACCCGGGAAGAGCGTCGAATTCCCCCAGGATGCCGATCACCGGTCGGCCTGTCCCGAACGTCGCTGTGAACGCCGTGGGAATTCCCGCGGCCTTGCGTTCGAGGCGAAAGCCAGCCTCTTCGAGTTGCTTCGCCAACAGGGCCGACGATTTCTCTTCCTGGTAGCCCGGTTCGGCCCAGTTCCAGATCTGCAAGGCGGCGTGCCAGGCCTGCTCTTCGCGCTTGCCCAGAGATTCGAAGAGAGCTTCCTTCTGCGCGAAGCAAATCGTCGAGTGCATCACGCCGATCGACAGCGAGACGACAAACCAGATTCTTCGACGGGTGTGCATGATCGTCCATTCGCAGAAGAAGTGAATAAAGAGATCCGATGAAGAAACTCCAATCCCTCGGTTCTGCATCGTACATGATCGTACACAACAATGGTCGCGTCCGCCGCAGCCGGGGTCATTCATCGTCTCCCGGGGTGACAATCACGAAATACGCCAAAGTCATACGAAGTCTGTTCGGTTTCCTGTCATTTGGCGGTATTCATGGTGAGTCGTTTCTCGTTGACAATCCCGCCCGGTTCGGCCACGCTGGAGAATAGCTGATTTCGATCGGAATAAATGCCTATAATACGCCTGATGCACACTCCCGGTTGCCGATATGCGATCGTCCTCTTCGTGGTGGCGCTGTTCCCTTCGTGGGGAACGTTCGCCACAGCCGATGACCCGCCGGGCGGGACGAGCGCTACGGAGTGGTGGTCACTCAAGCCGCTCCACAAGCCCGTTCCGCCTGTCGTTGGATCTTTCGAACACGCCGAGTGGGTCAAGACGCCCGTCGACCAGTTCATTCTGGCGAAGCTGCACGAGAAAGGGCTGGCGCCGTCGCCGCCGGCCGACAAGCGAACCCTCCTGCGCCGTGTGATGTTCGATCTCGTCGGCCTCCCTCCGACGCCGGCCGAGACCGCGGCTTTCCTCGCCGACGGCGCCCCGGATGCCTATGAGCGCCTGGTCGATCGGTTGCTCGCCAGCCCGCAATACGGAGAGCGCTGGGCCCGGCACTGGATGGACACTGTTCATTACGCCGAAACGCACGGTCACGATCAGGATCGGCCGCGACCCAACGCCTGGCCTTATCGCGATTATCTGATTCGCTCATTCAACGACGATCTGCCCTACGCGCGGTTTGTCGAAGAGCAAGTCGCCGGCGACGTGCTGTTCCCCGACGATCCCCGCACTTACCCGGCATTGGGCTTTCTCGCGACTGGACCGTGGGACGAAAGCTCTCTCCGCGACATCCGCGAAGACGCCATCGACCGTCAGATCGCCCATTACCTCGACCGAGACGATGTCGTCACGACTGCCATGTCAACGTTCGTCAGCTCGAGCGTCCATTGCGCGCGGTGTCACGATCACAAGCTCGACCCGATTTCGCAGGCCGAATATTACCGACTGCAAGCGGTGTTCGCCGGCGTCGAAAAAGCGGACCGCGCTTATGACAGTGATCCACAAACGGCCCGCCAACGTCGGGCGCTCACAGCTCGCTTGGCGGAATTGCCCAAGCTCGCCGCGGCTTCCGATTCAACACTGCTCGTCCCGGAAATCCAGGAAAAGGTCGCTGCCTGGGAACGCCGGCTCGCCGAATCGACGATTGCATGGCAGGTATTGGAACCCTCATCGACGACTTCGTCCGACGAAGGGACGACGCTGACCAATCCCGGCGATGGCTCGATTCTCGCGGGCGGCACGCGCCCCGAAAAGGATACTTACACCGTCAAAGCGTCGACGGCGGCTCCCCGACTCACTGGCCTGCGTCTCGAATTGCTCCTTGACGATTCGTTGCCGCACAAAGGTCCCGGTCGGCAGGACAACGGCAATCTGCACCTGAACGAGCTGCACGTGTCGGTGGCGAAGAAGGGAGCCACGGACGAGGCGGAATTCAAGACGGTGAAACTGTCAAAGGCTCGGGCCGACTTCAATCAGCAGGGCTGGTCGGTCGAGATGGCGATCGACGGGAATCCGGCGACCGCGTGGGGCATTCATCCGCAAGTGGGCAAGCCGCATTTGGCCATTTTCGACTTCGCTGAGCCGGTCGAGTTTCCCGAGGGAATCGATCTCCGCGCCAAGCTCGACCAGGTGCATGGCTCCGGACACCTGATCGGCCGGTTCCGACTTTCGACGACCGGCGCTCCGTTGCCGCTGCCGGTACAATCCGAAGTGCTGCCTGGCGAAATTGCCGAGATCGTGCGAATTCCCGCCAGCGATCGCAACGACCGTCAGCTGGCCGAGCTTGCCGCCTTCGTGCTCCGTCCGGACGTCGAGCAGCAACTCGCGGCTCTCCCCGAGCAGCACAAGGTGTATTCGGCCACGAGCACGTTTCAGCCCGACGTCTCGTTTCGTCCGCTGGGGATGCCGCGTCCAGTGCAGGTGCTCAAACGGGGCGATATCAACCAGCCCCAGGAACTGGCCGAGCCGGGGGCGATGGATTGTGTTCCCGGTCTCGTCGCCCGCTTCCAGATCGCCGACTCCGACGACGAAGGGGGCCGTCGCCTCGCCTTGGCGCGGTGGATCTCCGATTCGCGCAACGTGCTGACATGGCGGTCGATCGTCAATCGCGTCTGGCACTATCACCTCGGTCGGGGGATTGTCGACACACCCAACGAGTTCGGAAGGTTGGGAGGGCTTCCCACGCATCCCGAGCTGCTCGACTGGCTCGCCGTCACATTTCAGGAATCGTCCGGCTCGCTCAAGTCGCTGCACCGGCTGATCGTGACGAGTGCCGTCTACCAGCAATCATCTCAGACGAATCCCCGCTTCGTTGAAATCGATGGTGACAACAAATACCTGTGGCGGATGAACCGGACGCGACTCGATGCCGAGTCGATCCGCGACGCGGTGCTCCTCATTTCCGGCAAGCTCGATCTCACGCCAGGGGGGCCGTCGGTCAAGCAGTTCATCCAGTCACCCGGCATCCATGTGACCCCCGTCGTCGACTACCTCAATTTCGACGTCGATCGTCCCGAGAACTACCGGCGGAGCGTGTACCGCTTCATCTTCCGCACGCTTCCCGATCCGTTCATGGAAACGCTCGACTGCGCCGATTCGTCGCAATTGACCCCCGTTCGCAGCGCGTCGGTCACGGCCCTCCAGGCGCTGACGATGCTCAACAACAGGTTCGTCGTCCGGCAAAGCGAGCACATCGCCGCCCGGCTCGAGCAATTCACCCCCGATCCGACCGATCGGATTCAAATCGGCTGTGAGATGATCTTCGGCCGGCCGGCGACACCGCGCGAAGTCGAGCTCGTCACGCAGTACTCAGCGAAGCATGGCCTCGCAAACGCCGTAAGGATGCTCCTCAACAGCAATGAGTTCATGTTCGTCAATTGAGGTGATGCGAGATGATGAACGATTCAAACTACGCATACCTGAATGACATGACAATACTCGCTTCCGACGGGAACGTCCAACATTCAACGTCCGACGCCCAACGTTCAACGAAATGCTTCGACGTTGAACGTCGGACGTTGAATGTTGAATGTTCTTCGGCCGATCGCTGGGGAGAGCCGGCTCCCATCGCGGCGCGACCCCCCCGGCCCCCCCTTCCTAAGGGGGGGAGTGCGCGTGTGTCTTCGGCATTCGAGCTGTCGACACGGCGCTACTTCCTGCAGTCGCTCGGCGGCGGCTTCG
>JAGVKR010000503.1 GCA_020050375.1 Planctomycetales bacterium | reverse complement strand
CGTACTCGCCCCGCCAGGCGCGGCGGCGGACGCCGACCACGTCGAGCAGCATCGGCAAAGCGTGCCGCGTGAGCGAAATCGTCGAGGAGTATTCGTTGATCAGCGTCACCGGGATGCGGCAATACGTGAGCCCGAGTCGGTGTGTCAAATAGACGACTTCGGCGTCGAAGGCAAAGCCATCGAGGGTCGTGCGCGTGAAAAGCTCGAGCGCGGCGCGACGGCTGAAGGCCTTGAGCCCGCATTGCGTGTCGTTGATTTGCCGCGAGACCAGATGCCGCATCAGTCCGCGAAAGACGTGCGTGGCAAGCGTGCGGGCAAGGCGGCGCGGAGCCTGGACGGCCGATTCGTGCAGGTCGCGGGCGCCGAAGACGATCTCGCAGTCCCCCGCGCGAATCGACCGGTACGCGGTTTTGACCCCGTCAAGATCATACGGGAGGTCGGCATCAGTGAAGGCGATGACGTGGCCGGTCGCATGGAGCATTCCGTTGCGGATTGCCGCCCCTTTGCCGCAGTTCGGCTGCGAAATCGTCGTGAAGCGAAAGTTGCGGCCGTCGGTGAGCTGGGCCGTTCGATCGCGACTGCCGTCGTCGATGACGAGCACGCGGTAATCGATTCCCCAGCCGTCGAGAAAACCGGCCAGCCCGTCGAGCGTCGCGGGCAGGCGCTGCTCCTCGTTGTACGCGGGGACAATGACCGTCAATTCATGGTCCGAGGCGGGAAATCGCCTGCCGACGGGCGCAGCGCCTGCGTCGAAATTCGGATTTGACGGTGAATAATGCGGTGGTGGTGGAGTGCCGAGACCGAACGACACCGTTGACCGGGCATCTTGCCGGGCAAGGCGCTGGGCATCCTGCGGTCCTGTTGCCTTCATGGCAAGCCCCCTGATTGGACGGGCGGACGTGTTTGGTGCGCGCTCAGAAAGTACAAGAATAGGGGTGGGGAGTCAACGTCAGCCGGTGCGCGGCGTGAATTCCCCCGGAGCGCTGTCGCGGAGTAGAAGAGATAGAGAGTGGAAGAGTTGAAGAGAGAGACGGCGGGCTTAAGTTGGGAGGATCGGGGCGGGGTGGCTCGGCTGGCCTTGCGGCCGGGTGGCGGAGCCACAGGAATCGGGTCCATTTGCGTTCGTGTTGATCCAGACGACCAATTGCAGGGACGGCCGAATTTGGTGGGTGCTGCCTCGACGTTAGTCCAGTGCCATTCCCAAGTGCTCTGTACTGGGTGCTCAATCGTCGGCGCTCAAGGCCGAAACTTCACGCGTTTCATTCCCTCGTCGCCTTCGCATCGAGGGAATGAAGCGGCTCCGGGGCCGGAATCGGCCGGCACTGACGTCTCTCTTCCACTCTTTAACTCTTCAACTTCTCCCGTTAGTAGCGATAGTGCTCGGGCTTGTAGGGGCCTTCGACGTCGATGCTGAGGTAGTCGGCTTGCTTCTTCGAGAGCTTCGTCAGTTTGACGCCGAGCTTGTCGAGGTGCAGGCGGGCGACCTCTTCGTCGAGCTTCTTGGGGAGCATATGCACGCCGACTTCGAACTTGGCGTTTTTGTCCCACAAAGCAAGCTGGGCGAGGACCTGGTTCGTGAAACTGTTGGACATCACGAACGAGGGGTGGCCGGTGGCGCAGCCGAGGTTCACGAGGCGCCCCTCGGCCAAAACGATCACCGACTTGCCGTTCGGGAAGACGAATTTGTCGACCTGCGGCTTGATCTCGACGCGCTTGATGTCTTGGCGGCTCTTGAGGTAGGCGATTTCGATCTCGGAATCGAAGTGCCCGATGTTGCAGACGATCGCCTCGTTCTTCATCACGTCGAGATGTTCGCGGCGAATGACATCGACGCAGCCGGTGGCCGTGACGAAGATGTCCCCCATCGGGGCGGCTTCTTCCATCGTCGTCACCTGGTAACCTTCCATCGCGGCCTGCAGGGCGTTGATGGGGTCGATCTCGGTGACGATGACGCGGGCGCCGAGGCTTTTCATCGAGTGGGCCGAGCCTTTGCCGACGTCCCCATAGCCGCAGACGACGACGATCTTGCCGGCGATCATAATGTCGGTGGCCCGCTTGATGCCGTCGGCGAGCGATTCACGACAGCCGTAAAGGTTGTCGAACTTGCTCTTGGTGACCGAGTCGTTGACGTTGATGCACGGGAGCGTGAGCTTCCCCTGGGCGTGCATCTGATAAAGGCGATGGACGCCGGTCGTGGTCTCTTCGCTGATCCCGCGAATCCCGTCGAGCAACTCGGGGTATTTGTTGTAGCACATGGCGGTGAGGTCGCCGCCATCGTCGAGGATCATGTTGAGCGGCTCGCCGTTCTCCCAGCGGAGCGTCTGCTCGATGCACCAGTCAAACTCTTCTTCGGTCATCCCCTTCCAGGCGAAGACGGGAACGCCGGCGGCGGCGATGGCGGCGGCGGCGTGGTCCTGCGTCGAGAAGATGTTGCAGCTCGACCAGCGAACAGTCGCGCCCAGGGCCGTCAGCGTTTCGATCAAAACGGCCGTTTGGATCGTCATGTGCAGGCAGCCGGCGATGCGCGCCCCCTTGAGCGGCTGCGAGGGACCATATTTCTTCCGCAGCGCCATCAGGCCGGGCATTTCCGTCTCGGCCAGCTCGATTTCCTTGCGGCCCCACTCGGCAAGGCCCATGTCTTTGACTTTGTGCTTCAGATTCGAGACGGTCGCGGCAGGCATGAACTGGTCCTATGGGCGGAAAAGAAGTTACGGTCGGGGAGAGTATAGGTCGGAAAGGACGAATTTCTAAAGTCAAATGTCTAAGGAAATCCGAAATCTCGAAAATGACAAAACGATCCCTTTCGTCATTTCTTCATTTTGTCTTTCGGATTTCCTTAGACATTTGAATTTCGCCATTCGGAATTCTTGCAATTCATTCGCTTGTCAAGAGATCGAACTTATCACAGTAACTGGAGCACACAGGGGTCGTCAAGACGGGTCGCGACAGCCGTAGCGTGGCTGAAATCCTGGTAGCGGCTGTGGTCGTTAGGGACGGAAATCACAACCGCTCCGGCGGCGACTCCCGCTTTGCTGCCGGCGTGACTGTCTTCCAGGACCAGCATCTCGTGCGGGGCGACGCCGAGCCGCTGGGCGGCCGTCAGATAGATTTCGGGGTGCGGCTTGCCGTGCGTCACGTCTTCGGCTGAGAGCGTGAAATCGAAGCGATCGAGCAGATCGAACCGCTTGAGAATCTCTTCGAGATAACGGCGGGCGGACGACGTCGCGACGGCTTTCGGCAGACCGCGGCTCTCGATGCGGGCCAGAAGCTCGAACAAGCCGGGCATGGGAGCCAGGCGGCCGGGGGCCAGCTCGAAAAACAACTGCCGCATTTCGTCGATCAGCTTGTCAACGTCATCGGGCCAGCCGTGATAGTCGATCATCAGAGCAATCGCTTCCTGCGCCCGGCGCCCCATCATCTGCTGGAGCAACTCGCGGGTCATCTCCGTCCCCCGGCTACGGCACGTCGCATGCCCAACTTCGTTGAAGATGTCTTCGGTGTTGAACATCAGCCCGTCGAGATCGAAGACGACGGCACGGATGGGGGAGGGGGTGTCGGCAGGAGTCATGGTCGTGCAAAGTTAAAGAGATTAAAAGTTGCTGAGTTGAAGAGATGCAGGGATGAAGAGTTGTAGTGGGAGGGGCGCCCATTGCCGGTCAACGGAAGCCGAAGGCTTCCGTCGTGCTTTCTCTTGAACTCTTCAACTCTGTAACTCTTTAGCTCCGCCGTAAGGCGCTGGCGGTTGCTCGCCTCGGTAGCTCAGGTCCAGCAATTCCATCGGGTGGGCGACCCAGACGTCGAGGCCGGCTTGCCGCAACGACGCCTGAATCTGCATCGAGCAGCCGACGTTGCCGGTGATGACGGCCTGCGGTTTGGCGGCGCGGATATTGTTGAGCTTTCGCTCGGCGAGGCGGTCGGACATTTCGGGCTCGGTGAGGTTGTAGCTTCCCGCGGCGCCGCAGCAGATGTCGGGCTCGGCGATGGGGACCAGCTCGAGTCCGGGGATCTTTGCCAGCAGGTCGCGCGGTTGCTCGCGAATCTTCTGGGCGTGGTTCAAGTGGCATGCGTCATGATAGACGGCCCGCAGCTTGATTTCTCCCGTGGGAGGGACGATCCCCAGGTCGGCGAGGAATTCGGAGACGTCACGCATCTTCGCGGCGCAGCCGGCGAGCGACTGGTGGAGCGCTTCGCTCTCGGGCTCGAGCTCGTGGGCGATGTGTCCATAGTCTTTCAGCATCGAGCCACAGCCGGCGACGTTGACGATCACCGCGTCGACTTCCGCTGCATCGAAGGCAGCGGCGTTCGTGCGAGCCAGCGCGAGGGCCGGGGCGTCGGCGCCGCTGTGGTAGTGGATTGCGCCGCAACACACCTGGCTTCGCGGGATGACAACGTCGCAGCCGTTCTGTTGCAGAACGCGGGCCGTGGCCCAGTGCGTGTGACGGAAGACGGCGTCGGCGACGCAGCCAGTAAACAGAGCGACTCGCGCGCGGCGCGTTCCGATCGCGGGGAGAAATTCGGGCAGTTCCGGACCTCCCGGAATCATTTTTGGCAACAGGCGCTGCATCCGCTGAAGCCGAAGCGGCAGGAGTTTCGTCAGGCCGATGCGATCCGCGAATCGGTCGAGTCCCAATTGCTGGGCAATTCGCGCGGGAGCGAGGGCCCAACGCATGCGTTTGGCGTAGGGGAACAGGCCGTAGAGGATCCAGCGGTGGAACCAGTCGCGGTTCTTTGCATCGCCAGCGGCTGCTTCCGCCTGTCGCTGACTCGCGCGGAACGGCTCGATCAGCCGGCCGTACTGGACTCCCGACGGGCAGGCGGTCTCGCAGGCGCGGCAGTCGAGGCACAGATCGAGGTGCCGTTCGACTTTGGGAGTCAGCTCCAGCCGCCCGTCAACGACCGAGCGCATGAGGTAGATCCGCCCGCGCGGGCTGTTGTTCTCATCTCCCGTTTCGAGGTACGTCGGGCAGGCCGCCGTGCAGAGTCCGCAATGGACGCAGTCGAGAAATTTCTCGTAATTGATCTCGCTGCCGACGGTTGGTGCGCTAACTGCGGGCGGCTCGCGCGGGGCGGCGGGAGGAGACGTGGCGGTGGTAGACATGCATCAAAGATAGGAGATTCGGTGGCGTATTGCTATTCGAGGAGTCGCATCAAACATCAAACAGTCGCTGTGGATTGAGCAGCCCCTTCGGGTCGAGCTGCTTCTTGAGGCGCTGCATCCACGCCAGGGCCGGATCGGGGTCGCCGAAGAGGAAAAGGTCTTTCTTCCAGGCATCATCGCAGTGCTCGATGACGAGGCTTCCCTGACATCCGCGCACGATCTGTTGTAGCGGGTCGAGTGCATTGTTTGCCGCGGCGGCGGACGTCACTACGTCGGGCAGATGGCCGTGGACGATCCCGTTGCCGGCGTGGGCCTGAAGCGAGCAGCCGATCGCCTCGGCCCGCTGCACGAAGTCCACCGTCCGCGAGGGGAGCAGGCTCGCTTTGAACGTCAGCGGATCGTCGGAGGCGACTTGGAACTCGGTGAGCGCCGACCAGACCGCCTCGGAATCGCCGGCCGCGATCGCTGTGATCGAGTTGGGGGAGAACGATTTGATTTCCGATTCGAGGGTGGCGATCTGCCAGGCGGTTTCGTGTTCGGTCCCTTCAACTCCCAGGCACAAAACCGGGCGGTTTGCCGGAAGGTCCAGATCGGCTTCACCGGCGATCGTCGCGGCGGCGCGGGCATCGAGCAGGTCGATCGCCACGGGCCGCGCGGCTGAGGTCGTGAGCCGCGCCAGCGTCTGCTCAATCGCCGAAAGATGATCGAACGCGCACCACAAGAGGCGCGACGACTCGGGGATCGGCTTGAGTTTGAGCGTCAACTGCGTGACGATCCCCAGCGTGCCGAACGAGCCGACGAGCATTTTGCAGAGATCGTAGCCGGCGACGTTCTTGACGACACGCCCTCCTGCCTTGAAGAGCCGACCAGCCGCGTCGACCGCCGAGACGCCGATCACGTAGTCGCGCAT